>NZ_JASCPO010000086.1:0-23623 GCF_029960145.1 Pseudomonas sp. PS01299
CGTCTGATCAGTTGAGGCTGCACTGCCTGACGCACCGCTATCGCGAGCAGGCTCACTCCTACAGGTTTTGTGTACACCCGAGATTTCTGAAGAGAGACAACATGAAAAACGACAACCTGCGCGCCGACCGAGACGACCTGGATGACTTCATCCCCCGCACCACGGCCAAACGCGACAAAAGCCTGGTGCTGCAAGTCGCAGCGGGCGTCTTCCTCGGCGGCCTGGCCCTGTGGCTGGTGCAACTGGCCGCCACCGCGGCTTATGCTAAACTGATGCTCGGCACCATCACTTTCGGCGGTTAAGCCAGTTCCGTCGCACGTTGACTGGCCGCATCGTCATACGCGACGTAGAGCGATTCGGCGATCTGGCTTTTGATCGCCTTGGTGCTTTCCAGGCCGAGCACGAACCCTTCGGCCTTGCCGCCAGCACGGTTCAGCTCTTCAGCGGTGCTGGCCTGGGTGATCGCGTCGAAGAGTTTTTCGGCGTGCGGGCCGACGCCTTTGGGCAGGCTGATCTGCGTGACGCTCATACGAACACCTCGCGTGAAAGAGAAATCAGAACGGTTTGAATCATGGCGCGTACCTTTTGGCGAATGGCCGGCAGCGCGTGTGACCACTTCCGGGCAGCCATGGTAGACCTGTGAGGCGGTTCTGGTAACCGCCAATCGCTGACAAAACACCGTCCGTCCTGCCGAACGCAGAAAATTTACACCCGAGGCTTGACTTCTCTTTTTGAATCAGTAACATACGCACCAATTCCGCAATAGCTCAGTTGGTAGAGCAAATGACTGTTAATCATTGGGTCCCTGGTTCGAGTCCAGGTTGTGGAGCCAAATAGCAAAGCCCCTGAATCGAAAGATTCAGGGGCTTTTTTGTGGGCGATGGAAAATCTGCTGCGAAACGAAAAGGGCCGATCTGTCTCACAACAGATCGGCCCTTTTCATGCATTCAGCGATCAGACGTGTTCGCTGCTCTTCACTTGGGGCTTCGGCGTACCGTGACCGTGGTCATGATCGGCATCGACCTCGATCACCGGCACTTCATTGCCATCACAATCGTGCAGCTTGCCGTCGCTGAAGTAATCGCCTTCACGCAGCGCCGCCAGGTCGCGATAACGCAGGGTGCGCTCTTCCGCTGCGGCAAACACCGACTGCTGGTCCGAGTTGCCGGCCGTGAAGTGGTTGAAGGTCAGGTTCAGCACGATCGCCATGATCGCCGAGGAGCTGATGCCCGAATGGAAAATGGTCGCGAACCAGCTCGGGAAATGATCGTAGAAGTTCGGCGCGGCAATCGGGATCATGCCGAAGCCAATCGAGGTGGCGACGATGATCAGGTTGACGTTGTTGCGGTAATCGACCTTCGACAACGTGCGAATCCCGCTCGCCGCCACCGTCCCGAACAGCACGATACCGGCGCCGCCCAGCACCGAAGTCGGCACCGCCGCGATCACCCGGCCCATGAACGGTAGCAGCCCGAGAATCACCAGGAAGATGCCCCCGGTAGCCACCACATAACGGCTCTTGATCCCGGTCACCGCCACCAGCCCGACGTTCTGCGCGAAGGCGCTCTGGGTGAACGAACCGAAGATAGGGGCAAACATGCTCGACAGCATGTCCGCGCGCAGACCGTTGCCCAGGCGTTTGGAGTCGACCTTGGTGCCGATGATCTCACCGACCGCCAGAATGTCCGCCGAGGTTTCCACCAGGGTCACCATGACCACGATGCACATCGACAGGATCGCGGCGAAGTGGAAGGTCGGCATGCCGAAATGGAACGGCGTCGGGAAGCCGAACATCGGCCCTTGGGTGACACTGGAGAAATCGGCCATGCCGAGGAACACCGCCAGAATCGTGCCGATCACCATGGCCAACAGGATCGACAGCCGCGAGATGGTCGAGCTGCCGACCTTGCTCAACAGCAGCACCAGCACCAGCGTCACCGCCGCCAGACCGATGTTCTGCATGCTGCCGAAGTCCGGCGCGTGGCTGTTGCCCCCCATGGCCCAACGCGCGGCCACCGGCATCAGCGTCAGGCCGATGGTGGTGATCACGATGCCGGTTACCAGCGGTGGGAAAAACTTGGTGATTCGCGAGAACACCGGGGTGATCAGCAAGCCGATCAACGACGCGGCAATCACCGCGCCCAGCACCGACTGGAAGCCGCCCTCCCCGCCACTGCTGACAATCGCGACCATGGTCGCCACACCGGAGAACGACACGCCCTGCACCAGCGGCAACTGACAGCCAAAAAACGGTAGACCCAGGGTTTGCAGCAGTGTCGCCAGCCCCCCCGCAAACAATGAAGCAGCAATCAACAGACCAATGTCCGCCGGCGACAGCCCGGCCGCCTGGCCGATGATCAGTGGCACCGCAACGATACCGCCGTACATGGTCAGAACATGTTGCAGGCCGTAAGCCATATTCGCGCCGACCCCGAGATTTTCGTCCTCGGGCCGTTGGTGTGAAACATGGGGCGTTTTCATGTGGGGGGTTCCCTGGTTTTTGTTATGCGCACACTGTATTCAATACTCGGGACAAATGTCCATAGAGTTGTATACAACTTGCCAGTCACATAATGGATAGGTAGCCACCCAAGCTTCTATCTCGCCACCTCCATCTCCCACAAATCCGGCAACACATCCCCTCCTGCCCCCGGTTTTTATCGCACTAGGCTGAATTGTTCATGGCGACCAGCGGTGCACTGGCGCTCTTTTTTATACATATAAAGTATGCATAATGAAGTCATTGGAAATTCAGTACGACAAAAGCAAGAACGCAGCCAACAAACTCAAGCACAGGGGCGTCAGCCTTGCCGAGACCGAGCCGGTCTTTCATGACGAACGCGCGCTGACGATCGAGGACAACGACCATGACGAACAACGCTGGATCACCCTCGGTCTCGATGGCAAAGGACGTTTGCTGGTGGTTGCGTACAGTTATCGCGAAGCCAACGTCGTACGAATCATTTCTGCACGTGTCGCCACACCGAGCGAGCGTTGCGCTTATTTTCAGGAGGCTTGAACGATGAAAGACGAATACGACTTCTCGCAGGGCAAACGGGGAGCCTTGGCGCCCACCAAGGGCAAGACCCGCATCACCATCATGCTCGATGACGCCGTCATCGAAGCCGCCCGCAGCGTGGCGGAAAACGAAGGGTTCGGTTATCAGACCGTGATCAACAACACTCTGCGCCATGCCCTGCTGGAGGCTGGCAGCAAAACGCAAGACGTCGAGCCGCACCACTCCGGGCAATTCAAGAAAGGCATCACCGCCGCCGACCTCAAGAGTCTGGAAAAAAAGCTGTCGGCGGCGGTCGGGGAAATCCGCCGGGTACTGGAACCGGAGGCCAAGCCCTGAGATCAGGCCGGTACAAGCATCCGCGCCAGCGACTGGCGCACATGCGGCTGGTCAGGCACGCGCAGGCCGAATTCCTGCTCCAGCACTTCAAGCAGTTCATCGACATCCGCCACCTCGCGCCGCTCGCTGTCGGCGCCCATGTGATGAATCGCGAAGCTGCCGTTGTTCAGGGTCCGCCGCCAGCCATCGCCAGTGCGCGCAACCATTAGCCGTTTGGCGAACGGTGACTCGGGATGGGTCGAGACGTACCAGTTGCCGAGGGTGTAATCGATGTCTTCCTGGCGTTGCAGATCAAACAGGTACATCGCGCGCCATTCGCCGGCGACATTGGCGCGCAGCATGTAACCATCGGCCTGTTTCTCGATGCGATAGGACTCGTGCGGCGTCGCCTGTTCAGCCTCGGTATCGAGCAGCAGCGGCGCGGTCGGCACCATACCGCCAAAGCCGACGTCGGTGATGTAGCGCTCGCCATCGATGATTACCAGGCTCAAGCGGTGGGTACGCGCCGTCCACGTGCCTTCGGGTTGCGCCAGCACCACACGCCCGGAGATGCCACGGGCGTCGAAGCCCAGCTCCAGCAATAACGCCAGAAACAGATTGTTCAGTTCGTAGCAGTAACCACCCCGGCCACCGTGGAGAACCTTTTGTTCGACCGAGGCCAGATCGATCAGCACCGGCGCGCCAGTGATCGTCGACAGGTTCTCGAAGGGAAAGACGCCGGTGTGGCGCAACTGCAACTGCCGCAGGGTTGTCAGTGTGGGGGGCGGTGGAATGTCGAACCCCAGGTGTTGCAGGTACAACGTCGGATTCGCCAGACGTGGCTCGCTCATTGCTCAGTCCTTTTGCATGTGGCCGCGGATCGTTGCGCCGCTGGCCGACATGTATACGGGATCGGGTCCCGACTCCGACAATTGATTTCGCCAATCAGCGCTACCGACGCTTGCGCGAACCGATGCGAATCCAGGTCGGCGCATGGTCGCTGGCGTGCGGTTCGTTGCGCACCCAGGCGTCGACGCCGGCCTCGTGCAGATACGGGCTGAGTGCCGGGTTGAGCAGCAGATGATCGATGCGCAGACCGGAGTTGGTTTGCCAATGCTGGCGAAAGTAATCCCAGAAGGTGTAGAGGCGATCGTCGGGATACAGATGGCGCAGCGAATCAGTCCAGCCCTGATCAAGCAGCCGTTGATAACACTCGCGGCTTTCGGGTTGCAGCAGCGCATCCTTGAGCCAGGACCGGGTGTTATAGATGTCCATATCGGTGGGCACCACGTTGTAATCACCGGCCAGCACCACCGGATGATCGCTGCTTTGCAAATCCTTGGCGTAGCGGATCAAGCGTTCGAACCAGGCCAGTTTGTAGTCGAACTTCGGCCCCGGCTGCGGATTGCCATTGGGCAGGTACAGACAGCCGACCAACACACCGTGCACCGCCGCCTCCAGATAACGGCTGTGCTTGTCCTCGGGATCGCCCGGCAGACCGCGGCGACTCTCCAGCGGCTGCGCATCGCGAGCGAGAATCGCCACGCCGTTCCACGACGCCTGCCCGTGCCAGATTGCGCCATAGCCGGCGGCTTCCAGTTCGGCGGCCGGGAATGCACTGTCGACTGACTTGAGCTCTTGCAGGCAAGCGATGTCCGGTTGCTCGCGCTTGAGCCACGCCAGCAGGTTCGGCAGGCGTGCGCGCAGGCCGTTGACGTTGAATGTGGCGATCCGCAGGTTTTTCATCGTCCAGGCTCCGGCGAACAAGGTGTGAAATTTGTGACCCTGTGCTAACGGCGGTGGTTGCATCGGATCAACCGGCTGCGGCGTAATAGGCGCTCGTCACTGCCCCGAACTGCCGAGACTCGCCTCCATGCTCACCACGCTGCAAGGCCCGCGCATCCTCCTGCGTCCACTTCAGTACAGCGACACCGACGCCCTGCTCCGCGCTGCCGCCGACGGCGAACTGTGGAACCTCACCGTCACTGTGGTGCCGTCGGCGAGCACCATCGACAGCTATCTGAAAAAAGCCCTCGACGGCCGTGATGCCGGCACGGTCATGCCGTTTGTGATCGTGTTGAAGGATAGCGGCGAAGTGATCGGCTCGACCCGGTTCTGGAAGATCGACCCGCTCAATCGCAAGCTGGAAATCGGCAGCAGCTGGATCTCGGCACGCTGGCAGAAATCCTTCGTCAACACTGAAGCTAAATACCTGATGTTGCGTCACGCTTTCGAGGTGCTCGACTGCGTGCGAGTGCAGTTCACCACCGACGAGAACAACCAGAAGTCGCGCAACGCGATTCTGCGCCTCGGTGCGCAACAGGAAGGCATCGTGCGCCACGAGCGGATCATGCCCGACGGCCGCAAGCGTAACTCGGTGCGTTTCAGCATCATCGATGACGAGTGGCCGCAGGTGCGGCAGGTGCTGGAGCAGAAACTGGCTGAGGATCGAGGCTGAGGCTCGACAACCGCCCGTCAGCCAATCGGCACCAACAGCTGCGGCCGTCAGACCAAAGTCAGGTAACCGAACCTTTTTGGGAGACGTACCATGACAACGCGCAAACTGACTTCCCTGTTGCTCGCCGGGCTGCTGGCCACCGCCTCGGTCGGCGCCTTTGCCGCCAATGACGGGGCGGATGCCTCCGGCACCAAATCCGGTGCTACAAGCGGCACCAACATGCCACCCAACAGCACCCCCGGCGCTCCGAAAAACGGTGACAGTACCGATGGCGCCGGCAAGGGTACCGGCACCAACAGTGGCACCATGGGTTCTGGATCGGGAGCGGGGGGCGGCACTGGTTCGGCCGGCGGCGGAACTGGCGGTGCCGGTGGTGGCACAGGCAGCTGAACGAACAAGCGTGACCGCTGGTGATCCGGCATGAAGGCATGAATCTGTGGCGCTGGAATCTGATTCCGCGCCACAGATCAAGCGCGGAGGCTTTAGCGATCCGACCGCATCAACTCGGCAACCCCCTCCTCCAGCGACAACACCGCCGCGCGATTGCGCCCGGCATTTTTTGCCTGATACAGCGCCGCATCAGCACGCTGGATAAACACTTCGAGGCTGTCATTGCCGCTCGGAATAAATGAGTAGCAACCCAGACTGACCGTCAGGTATCCGGTGGGCGAACCGCTGTGAGTAATGCGTTTATCCATCACACTGCGGCGAATCTGCCCGGCGATCGCCAGTACGCCATTTATGTCGGTGTCCGGCAGCAACACCGCAAACTCCTCGCCACCGTAACGCACCGCCAGATCAGCCTTGCGCTGGCAGCAATTCTTCAACACCTGCGCCACCTGAGTCAGGCAGTGATCCCCTGCCACGTGCCCGTAGGCATCGTTGTAGCGCTTGAAGAAATCGATATCGAGCATGATCAGGCCGACCGGACTCGACTGTCGGGCACCGCGGGCAAACTCAATCTCCAGCGAACGCTCGAACAGGCGCCGATTCGCCAGCCCCGTCAGGCTGTCGTGGGTCGCGATCTGCTCCAGTGTGCGCTGTGCCTTGCGCAGGTTTCTCTCGATTCGCTCGCCGTCACGCACCTGATGAATGAACACCCAGCCGAACAGGCCGACGCCAAGAATCACCAGCGCCACAATCACGCTGGACTGAAAGGCCCGCTCATACCAACCCTTGAGAATCGTGTCGCGCGAAGAGGCGGACGCTACCACCAGCGGGTAAGCCGCCAACTGGCGGTAGCCGTACAAGCGCACCACGCCGTCGACCACCGACTTGATCATCGCAGTGCCGGCCGGGGCTTCGGGCAGCAGCTTCTGGTAGATCCTGCCTTGCGCCAGCGACGAACCGATCAGGCCTTCGTCGAACGGTCGCCGCGCCAGCAACGTGCCGTCCTTGAGTCCGAGAAACATGATGCCGTTGTCATCGAGGCTGAAGCTTTTGAAGAACCGGTCGAAGTACGCCATCTTGATCCCGGCCATCAGCACGCCCTGGAAATTGCCGGCGCGGTCGTTGATGCGTTTCGAGATCGGGATGATCCACTCGCCATTCTCGCGGCTGCGAATCGCCGGGCCGATGTGCGCCACGGTAGAAGCGTTCTGCTGGTGAAACCTGAAGTACTCGCGGTCGGCGACGCCATTGCCACGGGGCAGGTCCGGGAACGAGGTGATCACCCACTGGCCCTCGCGATCGAACAGGAACATGCCGTGCAACTGCTCCAGTTGCTGCACCCGACGCGCGAAGGTTTTTTGCAGACGTGGTCGCTGCGCGGCGCCATAACCATCGTCCTCAACCCAATCGGCAAGACTGGTGAGCACAAGGTCGGCGGCCAGAAACGTGTCTTCCGCCTGCTGCGCCATGGCTCGGGTCAGGTTGGTGGAAGCGATCTGCGCGTTCGCCAGGTCCTGACGCCGTGTCTGCTCCAGTTGCAGATAGAGCAAGCCAGACAGGCACAGACACACCGCAACGATGAACAGCGCTGCCGCCTTGCGCAGCGGCAGGCGTTTAAGCGTGCCGGGAGTTTGATGGGGGTCGTGAATGGGGATTGGCAAAAACGTGTCCTGGGCAGGTACGACAGGGGCCGCAGCCCGAAACCCTTACTTTTCATGAGCGTAGCCCAGCGGGGTGCGCACAGCAAACCCGCCCCGCCAACACACGCCTGCCCCGCTGTATCGGCGCGCAAGGGATTTGGATGACCTCCGCACGTCGATTTATTTTCGGTGGTGGTTTTGCGGGTGATCGCCCTCGCGTATCTGCGCAGGGCGATCGCGTGGGGCACCGATTACGCCTATCGGGGTTTGTTGATTTCGCGCAGCAGATCCGCGACTGGCAGGTTCATGGTGTTTGAGTAGTAGGGTTTATAGCCGTACGCGGTGACGACGACTTTGCAGGGGATTTGTTGTTTGTTCGCGAGGAGTTGATTCAGTTCTGTTACTGAAAGATTTCTCTCAGAACTTCGGTTGCTGGAAGTTTCACTGAGGAATGCGCGAGTAAGGTAGGAAAACTTTCCCTTGTTGTTTTCATTTTTTTCCGATCGTATCAAACCGGATGCGGAGAACTGTATGGCTTTGCCTACTGAGAAATCATGATCATCCGCCAATGCGCAATGAAGCATGCCCGAAATCATCCCAACTCGCTCCCCGCGATCAAAAAGATCCAACACATCAACGTCCGACTGATACCGGATGATGTATAGCAGCGACTTTTCTCTTTCCACAGATTCGAAGTTCAGGTTTGCGGGAGGCTTTGTGTGGTCTTTCGCACAACCTGAGCAAATAGCGAGCAAGCAACAAATGAGCACCCTGTACATCATGGAAAATCCTTCATGATTGAGTCAAAAAGCATATCGGCTGCCGATTTGCTCCCCGCGATACGGGCAGTAAACAACCCCAATGCATTTGCATGATTAGTGTCTATATTGACGTTCAATGAAGGGCCACAGGAGATAAGCCACTTTTCACCAAAATCAGCGACCCCATCTGACGAATCTCTTTTAGTTGGCATCGCTTTGATGTTGATCCAGTCGGCAGCAATTGGATCGGGGCGTTCGCGATAAATATCCGACCCCAACCAGACCAGGGCCCCTTCACCCACGGGATCAAGGGTAATCAGCATCTGAATCCGGTAACCCCATTCCGACATGATCTTTGTCAGATGCGCACCGTTCCACCCACCGAGGCTATGACCCACGATATAGACAGGACAGCTCTTGTAGGGGATCAGACTCAAGACATGTCGCTGAATATCCTGTTTTCCTCTGACTTCGTTATAGCCCAGCCACTCAGACTTATATTTACCCTCCTTTGCCAAGCTTGTCGTGCGCTCATCAAAGTCCTTCCGTGCCTCTTGGATGTTTCCATAAGGCCCCGAAAAATAATAACGTTCCTTATCCCCAGCGCCTCCGACGAAAACAACAATCGCCTTGGTACTCTCCACCGGCACAGGCTTGTCACTGACATCCTTCTTGTCCGTCAGCGCATGTTCCTTGTGCAGCTTGTAATTGTTGCCTTTCGCGCACGTTACTGTTTCAGCGGCCATGCCTCACTCCTCCAAAAACAGCTTGATGGTTTCAGGCAGGTGCGAGCTGACTTCGTGGGTGAACCCGTTAGCGTCAGACACCCCGTGCTCCAGACGCCCGTCTGCGCGCTGGATCACGTAGGGATGATTGGTCATGGGCTCACCGGTCACGTCATTGACCAGTTTCAATTTGTCCGTGAAATGCACCGGCATCGGCAGCAATCCACTGAAAGGTGCCGCTGTTACCGTGTCACCAATGATGACCGTGCCCGACCCGCCAATGACCACATTGCCGTGCCCACCGGTGCTGTCCAGGGTCGCGGCGTTTAAGCCATTGATAAACACCGTCGAGGAAACGCCGCCAGTAATCGGGCTGCCGCACGCTGATTTATCGGTCATTCGGGCAGCCGCCAATCCGTCGAAATTCACATTCGGCGAGCCACTGGCAATCGGATTGGTGCCATGTCCCGGGAGTGGGCAGGCGGTTGGATCGGTGACGCGGGCGGCGGGTTTTCCGCTCATGAACAGCTCCTTGCAGTGTTGCGGGTCATCCTTTGGGGGGGCGCAAGCATGCGTGAATTTTCCGGTTGCTTCAAACCTCCAGGCAAAAAAAGGCGCCCGATCGAGGCGCCTTTTTCATTCGTGCAACCACTCACATCAACGCGACGGCGGCACCCGAATATCCCCCGCCCGGCACTGCGTCTTCACGCCCTTGCCGCACGCGCCGAACTGCAGATCCTTGCCCATGCACACCCGCACTTCCGAAAGCTCCGGGCCGCTGCAGATCACCGCGATGCCATTGGCCGGGATCCCCGGGTTGGCCTTGCGGAACAGGTCGGCGATTTCCTGGGCTTCGAAGTAATACGAGCTGCTGAACGGTTGCAGCTCCTGCGGGATTTTCACCGCGCCAACTGCTTTGTCCGCTTCGTCCAGATAACCCATCGCGCCCAGGCCGCTGCAGGTGCCGTGCTTGGACCATTCGTGGTCAAGCAGTTTCTTGGTCGGGAACAGTGTCAGGCCCTTGGTGGTTTCCGCGGCCGACAACGTGGTCAGCGGTGGGCAGGATTCCGGCCAGCCGCCGTTGGCGTATTGCGGCCACAAGCCGTGCAGCACGAAGCCGTAGCCCTTGCCGGAGCATTGCACGTCATCTTTGTGGGTGAGGCAGAACGTTGGCGACCAGGACAGCGTCAGCAGGTAGTAATCGAACTGCCCCGCTACCGCTTCCGTTTGTACCTTGCTGGCGTTCGACTGACGCGCCGAACTCAGGCCGATGCTACCGGCCGTCAGCGCGATCAGCGCCAGAATTGTAAACAGCTTTTTCATGTACCCGCTCCTTGGGACGCCTGCGTCCGTGGTTTTTGATGCTGACCAGACTTGGCCAGCGCTGATTTCGCCATGCTTGTGTTGCAAGCGCATGACGCAAGGCAACGCCACACCCCGTTGAACGGTCTACGATTAACAGGCAGACATCAAACCAAGGGATCCGAAATGAGTAAAGCAGACGAACTCGCCGCCAAACTCAAGCAAACCCGGCACACCCATGCGGATGCCGCGCTGGAGATCGATTGCTGGCCGGCGCAGGTCTACGATCTGTACCACCGCATCGAGGCCTGGCTGCAACCCGTCACTGAAGTGGGCCTGAAAATCCGCCGCAATCCGACCCACGTTTGCGAGAGATCACCGGATGGCGAAAGCCACCATTACGCGATCGACCAACTGGTGATCGAAGCCAACCGGCAAACCCTGACCTTTGATCCCATCGCACGGTTTACCGAGGACGGCGCCGGCCGCGTGCAGATCACCCTGCCCGAGCGCAACACCTATCTGCTGCGCACCGTCGATGAACATCATGAAAGCCATTGGTGGTTGCAAACGGTGGAAACCGGGCAAGAACTGGATGCGATTGCGCTGACGGAGAACAATCTGTTGCAGGTGGTGCAGGAAGGGCTCGGCCTCTGACAGCGAACTGACCATAGGGATCAGCGCCTAGAACGTGGTTAACTTCTCACTCCGATCCCTTTGAAGCCCGACAGACATGCCCATCAATAAAAAACTGCTCTTGCTCGGTTCATTGCTCGCGCTGAATTTCAGCGCTCAGGCCGCCGAGCAACCGTCGCACCTCGACACCATCCAGCAACAAGGCCAGTTGCGCGTCTGCACCACCGGCGACTACAAGCCCTACACCTTCAAGCGTCCCGACGGCGAATTCGAAGGTATCGACATCGCCATGGCGCGCTCGCTGGCCGACAGCCTAGGAGTGAAAGTCGAGTGGGTGCAAACCACCTGGAAAACCCTGATGCCGGACATGCAGGCCGGCAAGTGCGACATCGGCATGGGCGGCATTTCGGTGACGCTGGAGCGGCAGAAGAAAGCCTACTTCAGCAACACCCTCGACAGCGACGGCAAGATCCCGCTGGTGCGTTGTGCCGATCAGTCCAAGTACCAGACCATCGAACAGATCAACCAGCCCAACGTGCGCCTGGTTGAACCGGCGGGCGGCACCAACGAAGCCTTCGTCCATGCCTTCCTGCCCAAGGCGCAACTGGCGCTGCACGACAACGTGACGATCTTCCAGCAACTGCTCGATAACAAGGCCGACGTGATGATCACCGACGCCTCGGAAGCGCTGTATCAGCAGAAACTCAAACCGGGTTTGTGCGCGGTGAATCCGCACCAGTACATGCAGTATGGGGAGAAAGCCTATCTGCTGCCGCGCGATGACATCAGCTGGAAACTGTACGTTGATCAGTGGCTGCATCTGAGCAAAGTCACTGGCAGTTATCAGAAGGTCATTGGTGAGTGGCTGGCGCTGCCGCAGTAATCTTCCAGGCACAAACATTTGTGGCGAGGGAGCTTGCTCCCGCTGGGCTGCGCAGCAGTCCGCTGTTTTAAAAGCGGGGGTTGCTTCGCAACCCATCGGGGATAAATCCCCTCGCCACAGGTTCAGGTTCTATTTCTATCAATCGTTGTGCAACATCCCGGAGCTGTACTGGTTCAAGCTGCTACCAATACTGTTACCGCCGAATTTGAGGGTCGTTGCATTTGTGCGACCCTCCGGCGATTGGCAATCCGAGGAGAAACAACTGGTGGTGGTCAGCCCACCGGAGCCCGAACAGGCACTCAATACCGAGACAGCTGCAGCGATCAACAGCACTTTGACGACATTGGTGCGCATCATACGGCTCCCCTTGGGATGATCTTGTGCAAGCATCCTAGGCCTAAGCGGCGCCCGGCAAGATGAAATTTTGCTGATCGACAGCGCGGGTTCAGAATCCAGGGCTGCGGCAATCGGCTGGTCTGCCGACAACGCCGCAAAAGATTCTGTCACCCCATTGGAAAAACGCCCCCGGCCCGCTCATTCCCTTCCCGGTCTGGGTATCGCAATACGGCTACTGGTCTTGACCTCACGCAACGCCAGGCTGGACTGGATGGACGCAATCCCGACTTGGCGCCTGAGCACCTGCTCGATGAAATCGCTGTAGCTATCCAGATCCTCGGCCAGCACCTGCAACACATAATCGGCATCGCCGGTGATCTTGTGACAGGACAGCACCTGGGGCAGTTGCGCAATCACCGACTCGAAGGCGTCCGGCGCGTGATCGGCGTGGGCGGAAAAACGGATGTGCACGAACGCCATGATGTCCAGCCCGAGCATTCGCCGATCAAGGTTGGCCTGATAGCCCTTGATCACCCCGGCCTCCTCCATTCTTTTGCGCCGCCGCCAGCAAGGCGTAAGGCTCAACGACAGCCGCTCACTGAGTTCAGCGTTGGAAATACTGGCGTCTTCCTGCAACAACTCAAGAATCGCCAGGTCGGTCTCGTCGAGACTGATGCGTTTGGATGATTTTTTCTGCATGACGCCAATCCTGAGTAAGAACGCCCGATTAATCTACTTAATCAAGAAAACAAAGCAAAGAAAGCGCAGGTCAGCCGGAACAGAATATTTGCACTGGCTCACATTAACGGATGCGCAGAATGTTTACAGTTTTCAGTGATTCCCACCGTTTGCACCATGGCACCGAATTGAAGGACGGCGTGCTCAAGCCGTCATTCGAGCAACCGAGTCGGGCCGATACCGTGCACAACCGCGTCAAACAGGTCGGCCTGGGGCAAATCGTCGAACCGCGTGCGTTTGACCGCTCGTGCTACGTCAACGCGCACAGTGAGCGCTACGTCAGTTTTCTCGAAAGTGCCTGGAGCGAATGGTGCGCAACCGGACGCACGCACGATGCCTTGCCCCTGGTCTGGCCGGTACGCGATCTGGGCAACGAGCAAGTGCCAACGTTCATCGACGGCAAGCTGGGCTTCTATGCCATGGATGCCGGTTCGCCCATCACCGCCACAACCTGGCAAGCGGTGAAAACCAGCGCGGATATCGCCCTCACCGGACTCGAACTGATCGATGAAGGCCACGACAGCGCCTTTGCCCTGTGCCGCCCGCCCGGCCATCACGCCGCGCGCGAATACATGGGCGGTTATTGCTATCTCAATAACGCCGCGATTGCCGCGCAGCAGGCCATCACCCAAGGCGCCAAACGTGTCGCGGTGCTCGACGTCGACTTCCACCACGGCAACGGCACCCAGAACATTTTCTACCAGCGCAGCGACGTCATGTTCGTCTCGCTGCACGGTGAACCTGCGGTGTCCTACCCGTACTTTTCAGGTTACAGCCACGAAGTCGGCGCGGGTGTCGGCGAGGGTTACAACCTCAACTACCCGCTGCCGAAAAACACCACGTGGGAGAGCTACCGCAACGCCCTGCTCCACGCCTGCAAAAAGCTCCAGCAGTTCGCACCTGAAGTGCTGGTGATATCCCTGGGTGTCGACACGTTCAAGGATGACCCCATCAGCCACTTCCTGCTGGAAAGCGAGGACTTCATCGGCATCGGAACGCTGATCGCCAGTGTCGGCTGCCCCACCCTGTTCGTGATGGAAGGCGGCTACATGGTCGATGAAATCGGCATCAATGCGGTGAACGTGCTGCATGGTTTCGAGAGTAAACGCAGCTGAACCATCCCCGCTCTGCGGCCTTTGAATGACTGAATCGGAGAACAACAACATGACGCTTTTTATTGATGTCGATGATGCTGCACGCCTGTTCACCCAGGTCGGCATCCGCCGGGCCATCCGCGACATGGCGAGCTACATCGAAGCGGACTACGCACGCTGGGCGCAATTTGATAAATCGCCGCGCACGGCCAACCACTCGGCAGACGGCGTGATCGAGCTGATGCCCACCGACGATGGCCAGCAGTACTCGTTCAAATACGTCAACGGCCATCCGGACAATGGTCAGCGCAACTTGCTGACCGTCATGGCCTTCGGGCTGCTGGCCGATGTGCAGAGTGGCTATCCGACCCTGCTCAGCGAACTGACATTGACCACCGCCGTGCGCACCGCTGCCACCTCGGCACTGGTTGCGCAGTCGCTGGCTCGCCCGGGTGCGACCTCGATGGCGATCATCGGCAACGGTGCGCAGAGTGAGTTTCAGGCGCTCGCCTTTCATGAAATGTTGGGCATCAGCGAAATCCGCATCTTCGATATTGATCGCGACGCTTCGCTCAAGTTGAAGCACAACCTGGCGGCGTTTCCGCAGATCGAAGTGATTCTGGCCGACTCGGTAAAGGACGCGGTCAAGGGTGCGCATATCGTCACCACAGTCACCGCCGACAAAGCCTACGCAACGATTCTCACGCCCGAAATGATCGAACCCGGCATGCACATCAATGCGGTCGGCGGCGACTGCCCGGGTAAAACCGAACTGCACGCCGACATCCTGCGCAACGCCCGGGTCATCGTCGAATTCGAGCCGCAAACACGCATTGAAGGCGACATTCAGCAATTGGAGGCCGACTCTCCAGTGGTCGAGTTTTTCCGGATTGTGCAGGGCGAAGTGCCCGGCCGCGAGAGCGATACGCAGGTGACGGTCTTTGATTCGGTGGGCTTTGCTCTGGAAGATTTTTCGTCACTGCGCTACCTCAACGACCTGGCTCAGCAACAGCAAATCGGCCAGCGCATCCACCTGGTACCGACGCCGGCCAACATCAAAAATCTCTTCCAGTTGCTGGAGCCGCAACCGGCAACAGCCTCACGTCTGCGCACCGTCAGTTAAGCAGTAAGGGCCGCCCCCAAGCGATTTTGCGAGGGGGCCATTCACTCTCCAGGCATCGCTGTGATTAGCCGCTGCCTCTCTAACAAGAACGCTCGACACCTACTTTCTGCCAAAACTCAAAAACATAAAATCAAGAGGTTTTGCAATGAAATCGAATCCTTCCGGGCTGCTTGAACAGCCCGCGCTGCAGCGCACGCTCAGCAATCGTCACATCCAGTTAATGGCCATGGGCGGTGCCATCGGTACGGGCCTGTTCATGGGCTCCGGGAAGATCATCGCCCTCTCCGGGACGTCGATTATCCTCATCTACATGATCATCGGTCTGTTCGTTTTTTTCGTCATGCGCGCCATGGGCGAAATGCTCCTGTCCAACCTGAACTTCAAAACCTTTGCCGATTTTGCCGGCGCCTACCTCGGCCCGCGCGCGGCATTTTTTCTCGGCTGGTCGTATTGGTTGAGCTGGAGCGTGGCGGTGATCGGCGATGCCGTCGTGGTCGGTGGATTCTTCCAGTACTGGTTCCCCGAGGTACCGGCGTGGATACCCGCCGTCGGCATGCTGGCGACGTTGTTTGCGCTGAACGTGCTGACGGTCAGGCTGTTCGGTGAGGTGGAGTTCTGGTTTGCGATCATCAAAATCATTGCCGTCGTGACCTTGATCGGCGTCAGCACCGTGCTGATTGCCACGTCCTTCGTGTCCCCGAGTGGCGTCACCGCATCCCTGAGTCACCTGGTGGATAAACAGGCGGCCTTCCCTAACGGCTTGTTCGGCTTCTTCGCCGGATTTCAGATGGCAATTTTCTCCTTCGCCGGCACCGAGTTGATCGGCACCGCCGCCGCTGAAACCCGATCTCCAGAGAAGACCTTGCCCAAGGCCATCAACTCGATTCCGCTGCGGATCATCCTGTTCTACGTGCTGGCACTGACCTGCATTATTGCCGTGACCTCGTGGCAGCAGGTGTCTCCGGTCAAGAGCCCCTTTGTCGAACTGTTTCTCGTGGCTGGGTTTCCCGCGGCCGCCGGTATCGTCAACTTCGTGGTCCTGACATCGGCGGCATCATCGGCCAACAGTGGAGTGTTTTCATCGAGCCGCATGCTGTTCGGCCTGGCCAACCAGCAAAACGCTCCGGGCATCTTCCGGCGACTGTCAGGAAACAGCGTGCCGCTGCTGAGTCTGGCGTTCACCACACTGCTGATGCTGATTGGGGTGCTGGTACTGTTCATCGTGCCGGAAGTGATGACCGCCTTCACCATCGTCTCCACCGTGTCGGCGATTCTGGTGATTTTCACCTGGTCGACCATCCTCGCGTCTTACATTGCCTATCGCAAAAAACGCCCGGACCTGCATGCGAAGTCGGCTTACAAGATGCCCGGCGGCGTACCGATGGCCTGGTTTTCCCTGGCATTTCTAGGCTTTGTGCTGTGTCTGCTGGCATTGCGACCTGACACGCGGATCGCCTTGATGGTCATGCCGGGTTGGTTCGTTTGGTTGGCGATTGCTTACCAGTTGACCCGCTCAAGGCAGACGAAATCGGCAGTTGAGTCGGCGAGCCAGTTTGGCTGAATCTGCACGCCTGAGCCGTCACCTCAACGTGATGGCTCAGGCTCAAAGACCAGCCGCCGTCAAATCGGCTGCCACGCCTCCACCGGAATCTGCGCCATCGCCTCAAACGCCGGTTTGGCGAACCAGAAACCCTGCATCAGATAAATCCCGCAATCGGCGAGAAAATCGCGCTCCTCGGGGTGCTCGATGCCCTCGGCAATCACCTCGACGCCCAACTCGGCACACATGCCCACCACGCCACGCACAATCGCCTGGCGTACGCGGTCGCGATGGATATCGCGAATCAGCGCCATGTCCAGTTTGATCAGGTCCGGCTGAAAGTCCGCCAGCAGATTCAGCCCGGAATACCCCGCACCGAAGTCATCAATGGCGGTCTTGAACCCGAACTCGCGGTACTCGCGCAAGATGTTCATCAAGTGTTTGTTGCTTTCGACGTGCTCGCCTTCGACCGCTTCGAAGATCAGCCGATCGAGCGGGAACGCATGTGCGCGGGCCGCCTCCAGCGTGCTGCGAATGCACATGTCCGGGCGATACACCGCGTTGGGCAGGAAATTGATCGAGAGAAACCCGGTGAGCCCCAACTGCGCAGCCGTGGAGATTGCCCGCACGCGGCACAGTTGATCGAAGCGATAGCGGTTCTGGTCATCGACCTGCTGCAGCACCGACAGCGCACCCTCGCCCTGCACGCCCCGGACCAATGCCTCGTGGGCGAAGGTCGATTGATCACGCACATCCACAATCGGCTGGAAAGCAAAGGAGAACGCCATATCGGCCTCGCCTTTTTGCCGGCATCCTTGGCACCCCCCGCTGGGCTGGGGGAAAATTGGTGTATTGGTCATGACGCCCCCTGAGAGCGGGTTGCAACCATCCATGGCCCAGAAAAAAATCACTGCACGGACCGGGTGGCGCCGCTTGGCGGCCCCCGCTTATACAGGCTGACCGGTCAATTCCGGCCAAGTTCATTGCGAAATGCCATCAGGTGCGGAAATGCGCCGTCATGCGTTGCAGGTCCTGCCCCAGCGATGCCAGCTCAAGGGTCGCAGCAGCACTTTCTTCGCTGGCGACGGCCGACTGATCGGCCACATCGCGCACACTGACGATGCTGCGATTGATCTCATCGGCCACTGCACTTTGCTGCTCGGCGGCGGCGGAAATCTGCAGGCTCATTTGCTGGATCGTGCCGATCGAATGGTTGATCTCGGTAATCGCCTGCTCGGCCTTCTGCGCCAGCACCACCGTGTCCAGCGTACGCTCACGGCTGGATGTCATCAGTGTAGATGCCGCTTGCGTGCCCTGTTGCAGGGTGACAATCAGCGCTTCGATTTCCTTGGTCGAATCCTGCGTGCGCTGCGCCAGCG
Source organism: Pseudomonas sp. PS01299 (assembly GCF_029960145.1). Lineage (NCBI taxonomy): Bacteria > Pseudomonadati > Pseudomonadota > Gammaproteobacteria > Pseudomonadales > Pseudomonadaceae > Pseudomonas > Pseudomonas sp. PS01299. Next base: position 18,340 of record NZ_JASCPO010000086.1, read on the forward strand.
ACCGCACTTCATCGGCAACCACGGCAAAACCACGCCCCTGCTCACCCGCCCGCGCCGCTTCAATCGCCGCGTTCAGCGCCAGCAAGTTGGTCTGCTCGGCGACTGCCTTGATCACATCGATGACCTTGCCGATCTGCTCACTGTCCTGAGACAGTACGTTCATCGCCGCGCCCAAGTCTTCGATCGCCACCGACAATTCGCTGATCTGCACGGTCGCCTGCTTGACCACTGCACTGCCGTGACGCGCCTGCTGATCGGCCAGGGTCGCAGCGGCAGATGCGTCGGTGGTGTTGCGCGCCACCTCCTGCACGGTCGAGGCCATTTCGTGCATCGCCGTGGCGACCTGATCCACCTCGACTTTCTGCTGACGCACACCGGCGCTGGTCTGCTCGCTCATCGCCGAGAGCTTCTCCGCCGATGTCGAAATATGCGTGACACCGTTACCGATCCCCTGCACCAGCGTGTTCAGGCTTTGCGCCATGTCCTGCATCGCGTTTTGCAGATCGCCCAACTCATCCTTGCGGCTGGATTTGGCTTGCACCGTCAGATCGCCTTTGGCAATCCGTCGCGCCAGCTCCACCGTCAGCGCCAACGGCCCGGTGATCTGCCGCGAGATCAGCACCGCAGCCAACAGACCGACCACCAGCGCCAGCACCGTCAGCACGGCAATCTGGATAAACGCACGCTGTTGATCGTCCCGCGCCAGACGCTGCTGAGTGTCCATCAGGCCGGTCATGATGCTGTCCATCGCCTGGCTCTGCTGATCCACCTGCTGACGCAGACTCTGCTTCTGCTCGAACAGAGCCGCCACCTGCACCAGCACCTCGCGATAACGGCGCATCCCGGCCTGCGCCTCTTCAAGCTGACTCGACAGAGCCGCCGGCAAACCGCTGCGCGCCTTGCTCATATCGGCCAGAAACGCATCGGTGGTGTCCAGCAGCACCTTCTTGTTGGCCTCGCTCGGCACCGCGATATAACGCCGCAACATCAGACGAAACATCGTCATGCCATTGCGCAGATCTGCCACCGTGCGCAAGTCCGCCACCCGCGCGCTGTCGGCAGATGCCAATGCGCTGACCGTGGTGCTCTCGAACATGCTGTTGAAGGTCTCGGCGTACTTGTCTGACATCGCTCCCAACGGTTTCAGCGCATCGCTGGTCGCCTTGTCCGCCTCGACCAAACGCTTGACCTGCTGATCGTAAGCCAGCGTGGTGTCCTGCAAACGCTTCAAGGCCTGCTGGTTTTCCGCCCGCGTCAGGGTCTGCAACGCCTTGGCGATCAGCCCTTGCAACACCGTCAGCTGCGACTGATAAGCCTCGGCATAAGCGACATCCGCCGCCGCTTCGTACTGCTTCTCCGACAGCCGCATATCCTGCGTCGCATCGTTGAGCGTACCGATCAAACGCGTGGTACCCAGGCGATCAACCAGCACATTGCTGCTGTTATAGCCAATGAAGGCCACCGCCACCACCGCCAGCAAAAGAACGCCAAACCCGGCCCCCAACTTTCGGGAAACCTTGATGTTGCCCAGGAAATTCGATGCTTCTGCCATGTTCAGCCTCTAACGCCCTGACGCGATTCATCGTCAGGCACAAAAAGTAGATCTCTGATAACCGGAGTTACCGCTCATATTCGGGGTCGTCGTCCTGGGCGAAATACGGGCAGCTTCCACTGACCCGGCTGTAACAACCTGACGCGAAAAGCCGTACCGACGGCCCACGCACCAGCGGACAAATCCAGGACTGACGCTGGATTTATCGTTTCAGCAAAGGTGTTGGAACGGATGCTATAAATTTTGGGAAAAGTTGTACAACTTTATATTTTTGTATAATCGTTGAACTTTTTTGAGCGCGTGATGACGCATTGCCATCATTTTTTGTGGCACATCGCTATTGCTGCAAAAACAGGCTGAAACACGCCATTTTGGCCGGTTGTTTTGCGCATCGACAGAACGCCCTCCGCGAACACAAGCTCGCCGCTCGCCACGGAGGGCAGCCATCTACGCCTTGAGCTCGACGTTATCCAACGCCTGATTCACCGCCAACTCCCCCAACATCACCACCTGCGCAATGCCCAGCAGCGTCTTGCGGTGCGAGACATCCAGCAACGCGGCGAAATCGTTGAGCATGGTCGTGGCGGAACCCAGGGATTCACTGGCGTTGGCGAGCAGGGATTCGGTGTCGTAGGCCGGGTTGGCGAGGAACATCGGTCTGGATTGATCACCACTGGCCATGATCTGGCTGGCCGGGGTGAGGTAGTGATCGAGGGCGCGCTCGGCGGCTTCGTGGAGTTTGCGGGAATCGAGGGATTCGTAGGGGGATGCGGGGTTGGATTCGGGTGGGTTGGGTGTTGGTTTGATCATGGATGAAACTCCTAACACTTTTAGTGAAGGCTTCACCCTTTCGCTACCAAACGAAGGGTGGCGGCCATGAACAGGTTGGTAGACCGGGTGTTAGGAGCCGGCGCGCCCGAAGACGCCCTGTACATGACCACCATAAACCCCGATCGCAAATACGATCGGTGATGGTGACGCTGTACATCTAACACGCGGGCTACCAAACCCGATCACTGGTTTTCAGTGACCCGAGAACGATAGAACCCACGGTCTAGACGTACAAGCCGGCGGATTCTGTCTTAGGTGTAGGGGGAGGCGCAAGGTGGTGTAGGGCTGAGGTAGTACGGACAACCTCATCTTAAACAGACTGAATCTCAACCGTTTAAATTGAAGGCGCTGTACCAAGGCACGAGTCCAAACAAGTCTGATAGAGTCGGCACCGGTTCATTCGTTGACAGGGAGTCAAACATGGCAAAGCCAGCCGCACGCATCACCGATCCCACCAGTTGCCCAATGCCTGGGCACGGCCCCAAAGCAATCGCTTCCGGTTCCCCCGACGTATTCTTCGACGGACTTGCGGCTGCTCGAAAAGGCGACGCTTGCACTTGTGGCAGCGCATTAGCTTCAGCGGTTTCAGGGACAGTGTTCATCAATGGCAAAAATGCCGCGCTTGTCGGCACCACTGGTACGCATGGAGACGTTGTGATTGGTGGATCGGGAACAGTGATCATCGGTGACTCCCATACACCAGCTCCCTTTACAGCCCCTACCCCTATCATCGTTCACCCTGGTTGGATCAGCTTCAATATCCCAGGGGAGGAGTCATATCAGGGCATGAGTTGCACCGCACACTTTGACGACGGAACTACCCTATCAGGCGCTTTTGATAACGCCAACACTGTGAAATTTCTCAATATCCCCGGGAAAATTTGTCACAAGCTTGAATTCGGTACACAAGAGGAATCGGCCGCTGATTCGATCTTCGATACATTATTCAACGCTTCTTTGAAATAAGGTTTTTTTCATGACTGAACCATTGCTCGTCACGGGAAGCTACGTTGTCCAGAAAGCACACGCGCTCGAAAATTCGCCCTTGGATATGGCCATTGCGGGAATGGAAGGTGCTGCTACAAGATTTTCTGTAGACGCTATATCGGATGCAAAAGTACGCACCAACTACATGAACAACATCAAACGCATGTCAGTGGAAACAAAAGCCGAAGTCGCTGCTGGAAGGCTCAGCGCTAAAGAAGGAGCTGCGTTCTGCCAAGAGATGCGAAACAGAATTTTGTTGGAACACCGAAAATACACTTCGGCACAAGGCGTTGCCTTCGCCGAGAGAAAAAAGAAACTTCCTCCAACGCTTCAGGAAACGCTGGATAAATACGCACTAAAAACCGCAAAAGTGGAGTACAGCAAACTTACTCCAGAACAAAAAAGCAAAGTTTACTATGAGATTCTTGACTCAGCAGGTCGGGACAACGCACCGGTAAGTAGGGGAACCAAGAAATTAAGAGTTATGGGAAAAGTCGGTTTATTGGTAACCGCCACCTTCGCCGTTTATGAAATTATGAATGCTGACAACAAAGTGAAGGAAACAGCCAGACAAGGAATCATCATCGGCGGTGGTGCTGCGGGTGGTGGGTTAGCGGGTTTGGGCGTTTCCGCATTTTGCGGGCCTGGTGCCATTGCATGTGCTGTAGCAATCGTATTGGCAGGCAGTATTGCAGGAGGCATCGCTGGTAGCGTTGTTGCTGATACCTTTGATGAAGAGTTGGAGGAATTTTCTAAATGGGACGCGCTATGACAAAGCAACAAAGAGCGGATATTCGCTGGGCATTGTCAGACGCATTCGTTGATAACGAAGTCGACTACGCTGCGATTGCGCGGCAGACAGAAGAATTTGATAGAGACGAAATCAAGCGAATTTTGTTTGAAGAAGTGGCGCCTGTTTGTCATTCCAACCTTGAAAGCACACTTCCGACTATCTGGCTTTGTTTCAATAGAGAAGAACTGGAAAGCGACATTGAAAAAATGCTTAACGCAAAGAAACATAACTGGATGAAGAGCCAGCTAAACTCCCTATTGGTAAAATGGCTAAAACTCAGATACAAATATATTTGGCACAATATAGAAACTCATTATTAACAACCCGAAAGGAATGCAGTACCAAAAAGCAGACCAACTTATCACCTGCAACAAACAATCAAATTTCGCTAGAGGCCCTTAGCGAAGATCCGTTCAAAAACGGCAAGGACGATCAGAAAGTCTAGACAGGAACGCTCAAAAAAGCGGACCTCACTTGGAGAATATATAAATCATCGTCCCACCACCGTCACGAACGAAAGCTTGGCACTCAATTGCAACTCCTCTCTGCTCAACCGTAGCGATCTCTCCGCTATCATTAAGCGCCCGCGCCCTACACTGCTTCGAATATTTCATAATATCGGCGGCTGATCGTGTCGAAACCAAACTACCTGCCCTTCCTACTAGATCATAGAATTGCTGATCCGGGGTCGGACCGTCCCATGAGATCGCAACATTCGGTAGGCCGGTTGCGCAGCTAAGAGACAAAGTCATGTATCGCCCATCACGAAAGTGCGTTGTCTGTTTGCCTCCGGTTTGCCTATCCAGTGTTAAGTGACGCTCCGCATAAAGTTTCGAAAGGATTGACTCGCAATTATCAGCAAGCGCGCTGTTAGAAAGCGTCAAAAGAGCAATGATGGTACCAACGCTGATCCGAAATTTACCGCTCATGAGCGTCCTTTTGTGATCGTTTTCGATCAGTTCTTCAATTAAAAGGGGGTAGATTTATTACTGCCAAGCATTCCCCCAATGCTTGGCTAATTTTTGAGCATAGACCTCCGCCAGCTACCAAACCCGTCCGTCCCCCATTCCTGATAAACTCCCCCACCTCCCAGCCCCACCCAATCCAGAACCGCCAATGCC
>NZ_JASCPO010000087.1:0-23397 GCF_029960145.1 Pseudomonas sp. PS01299
GGGCTTGCTCGCGAAGGCGTTTCAACATTCAACACATCTGTCGACTGTTATACCGCTTTCGCGAGCAAGCCCGCTCCCACATTGGGTATTGCGAGATCTGTCAGAGACCGTAGCTCATCAGACGATCGTAACGACGCTTGAGCAGCGCTTCGTTGTCGAACTTTTTCAGCATCGCCAGTTGCGAGCTCAGCTCGGCACGGATCGACGCAGCGGCAGCGGCCGGATCACGGTGGGCGCCGCCCAGTGGCTCGCCGATCACCTTGTCGACGATGCCCAGGCCTTTCAGGCGCTCGGCAGTGATGCCCATCGCCTCTGCGGCGTCCGGTGCCTTTTCGGCGGTTTTCCACAGAATCGAAGCGCAACCTTCCGGCGAGATCACCGCGTAGGTCGAATATTGCAGCATGTTCAGCTGATCGCAGACACCGATCGCCAGTGCACCGCCGGAACCACCTTCACCGATAACGGTGGCGATGATCGGGGTCTTCAGGCGCGACATCACGCGCAGGTTCCAGGCAATCGCTTCGCTCTGGTTGCGCTCTTCAGCGTCAATCCCGGGGTAAGCACCCGGGGTGTCGATGAAGGTCAGGATCGGCATCTTGAAACGCTCGGCCATTTCCATCAGACGGCAGGCCTTGCGGTAGCCTTCCGGACGCGGCATGCCGAAGTTGCGGCGTACCTTCTCGCGCACTTCACGGCCCTTCTGGTGACCGATGATCATCACCGGCTGGTCTTCCAGACGTGCCACGCCACCCACAATGGCGGCGTCGTCGGAGAAGTGACGGTCACCGTGCAGTTCGTCGAACTCGGTGAAGATGTGCTCGATGTAGTCGAGGGTGTACGGGCGTTTCGGGTGACGCGCCAGGCGTGCGATCTGCCAGCTGGTCAGCTTGCCGAAGATGTCTTCGGTCAGCGTGCGGCTCTTGTCCTGCAGGCGGGAGATCTCATCGCCGATATTCAGCGAATTGTCATTACCGACCAAGCGCAACTCTTCGATCTTGGCTTGCAGGTCGGCGATCGGCTGTTCGAAATCTAGAAAATTCGGGTTCATAGGCGTCCGTCTTGGGTCGTGTCCCAAATGAGCTTGGGCCGGCCGGTTGTCTATTCGCGCCCTACCTTAAGGGAGAGGCGCGCTGAGGTCGAGATTAAAAATTCAGGTTGTGGGCAAGCGCAATGATGGCACTTGCCGGTCAACGGTATTGGAGGAAGACGTTGTCTCGCCCGAACTGGTCACGCAGGGCTTGAATCAACGCATCCGCCGGGTCGATTCGCCAGGTCTCGCCGAACTGCAGCAAGGTCTTCGCATCCGGGCTGGTGTACTCCATGGTGATCGGGCACGCCCCGCGGTGACGCTTGAGCAGCTCACCCAACCAGCGTAGCTGATCGCCTTTCAAGTCCTGAGTGTGCAGCTTCAGGCGCAGGCTCTCGGCCAGATTGGTCCGCGCATCTTCCATGCTCATCACCCGTTTGACCCGCAGGCGCAGGCCGCCGGAGAAGTCGTCGTTGCTGACCTCGCCTTCAACCACCACCATCGCGTCGGTCTGCAGCAGTGACTGCGCGGAGTGGAACGCATCGGCGAACAGCGACGCCTCGATCCGCCCTGAGCGGTCGTCGAGGGTGATAAAGCCCATCTTGTCGCCCTTCTTGTTCTTCATCACCCGCAGAGCAATGATCATCCCGGCCACGGTTTGCGTGTCGCGGGCCGGTTTCAGGTCGATGATGCGCTGCCGGGCGAAACGGCGAATCTCGCCTTCGTACTCGTCGATCGGGTGACCGGTCAGGTACAGGCCCAGAGTGTCTTTCTCACCCTTGAGCCGCTCCTTGAGGGTCAGCTCCTTGGCCTTGCGGTGCGTCGCGTAGACGTCCGCATCTTCCTCGACAAACAGCCCGCCGAACAGGTCGGCATGGCCGCTGTCGCGGGTGCGCGCGGTCTGTTCGGCCGACTTGATCGCCTCCTCCATCGCCGCCAACAGCACCGCGCGGTTGCGGTCGATGTTGGCCTGATAAGCCTTCTGCTCGTCATGGAAGTACGGCCCGAGGCGATCCAGCGCGCCGCTGCGGATCAAACCGTCCAGCGTGCGCTTGTTGATGCGCTTGAGGTCGACCCTGGCGCAGAAGTCGAACAGATCCTTGAATGGACCGGCCTGACGAGCCTCGGTAATCGCTTCCACCGGACCTTCACCGACACCTTTGATCGCGCCCAGGCCGTACACGATGCGGCCTTCGTCGTTCACCGTGAACTTGAACTCCGAAGTGTTCACGTCTGGCGCGTCGAGGCGCAGCTTCATCGTGCGCACTTCCTCGATCAAGGTCACGACCTTGTCGGTGTTGTGCATATCCGCCGAAAGCACCGCCGCCATGAATGGCGCCGGGTAGTGGGCTTTCAGCCAGGCAGTCTGGTACGACACCAGGCCGTAAGCGGCGGAGTGGGACTTGTTGAAGCCGTAACCGGCGAATTTTTCCACCAGGTCGAAAATGTTACCGGCAAGATCCGCGTCGATATTGTTCGACGCACAACCCTCAATGAAGCCGCCGCGCTGTTTGGCCATTTCCTCGGGTTTTTTCTTACCCATCGCCCGACGCAGCATGTCCGCACCACCGAGGGTGTAACCGGCCATGACCTGGGCGATCTGCATCACCTGTTCCTGATACAGAATGATGCCGTAAGTCGGCGCCAGTACCGGCTGCAGGCCTTCATACTGGTAATCCGGATGCGGATAAGCCAATTCGGCGCGGCCGTGCTTACGGTTGATGAAGTCATCCACCATGCCCGATTGCAGCGGGCCCGGACGGAACAGGGCCACCAGTGCGATCAAGTCTTCGAGACAGTCAGGCTTGAGCTTTTTGATCAGCTCTTTCATGCCCCGGGATTCGAGCTGGAATACCGCAGTGGTTTCAGCTTTTTGCAGCAGCTGATAAGTCGGTTTGTCATCCAGCGGGATAAACGCGATATCCAGCGGCGGCTCGTTGACCTTGGCGCGGTCACGGTTGATGGTTTTAAGCGCCCAGTCGATGATCGTCAGGGTCCGCAGGCCGAGGAAGTCGAACTTCACCAGACCGGCCGCCTCGACGTCGTCCTTGTCGAATTGGGTCACCAGACCATCGCCAGCCTCGTCGCAATAGATCGGCGAGAAGTCGGTCAGCTTGGTCGGGGCGATTACCACACCACCGGCGTGCTTGCCGACGTTACGCACCACACCCTCGAGCTTGCGCGCCATCTCCCAGATTTCCGCCGCTTCCTCATCGACCTTGATGAAGTCGCGCAGGATCTCCTCCTGCTCGTAGGCTTTTTCCAGGGTCATGCCGACTTCGAACGGAATCATCTTCGACAGACGATCCGCCAGGCCGAATGACTTGCCCTGGGCCCGCGCCACGTCGCGCACCACTGCCTTGGCGGCCATGGAACCGAAGGTGATGATCTGGCTTACCGCGTTGCGACCGTATTTCTCGGCCACGTAGTCGATCACCCGGTCACGACCGTCCATGCAGAAGTCGACGTCGAAGTCGGGCATCGAGACCCGTTCCGGGTTGAGGAACCGTTCGAACAGCAGGTCGTATTCCAGCGGATCGAGGTCAGTGATCTTCTGCACATAGGCCACCAGCGAGCCGGCACCCGACCCACGGCCCGGGCCCACCGGCACACCGTTGTTCTTGGCCCACTGGATAAAGTCCATCACGATCAGGAAATAACCGGGGAAGCCCATCTGGATGATGATATCCAGCTCGAAATTCAGCCGGTCGACATAGACCTGACGCTTGGCGTCGTAATCTTCGGTAGTGTCCTTGGGCAGCAGTACGCTGAGGCGGTCTTCCAGACCGTCGAACGACACCTTGCGGAAATATTCGTCGATGGTCATGCCATCGGGAATCGGGTAGTCGGGCAGGAAGTGCTTGCCCAGCTTCACGTCGATGTTGCAGCGCTTGGCGATCTCGACGGTGTTTTCGATCGCGTCGGGAATGTCGCTGAACAGCTCGGCCATTTCCTGGGCGCTTTTGAGGTATTGCTGGTCGCTGTAATTCTTCGAACGCCGCGGATCGTCGAGGGCACGGCCCTCACCGATGCACACGCGGGTTTCGTGAGCGGCGAAGTCTTCCTGCTTGATGAAACGCACATCGTTGGTCGCCACCAGCGGCGCGCCGAGCTTGTCGGCCAGGGCCACGGCACCGTGCAGTTGCTCTTCGTCGTTGGGACGATTGGTGCGCTGGATCTCCAGATAGAAACGATCCGGGAACACCGCCATCCATTCGCGCGCCAGCGTTTCGGCTTCGTCCGGGTTGCCACTGATCATGGCCATGCCGATCTCGCCTTCTTTGGCGGCGGACAGCATGATCAAGCCTTCGTTGGCCTCGGCGACCCATTCACGCTCGATGATGATCATGCCGTTGCGCTGGCCGTCGATGAAGCCGCGCGAGATCAGCTCGGTGAGATTGCGATAACCCTTGGCGTTCATCACCAACAGGCTGATCCGGCTCAATGGCCCGTCCGGATCCTTGTTCGACAGCCACAGGTCGGCACCGCAGATCGGCTTGATGCCGGCGCCCATGGCGTTTTTATAGAATTTGACCAGGGAACACATGTTGTTCTGATCGGTGACCGCCACGGCCGGCATGTTCATGCCGGTCAGCGCCTTGACCAGTGGCTTGATCCGCACCAGCCCGTCGACCAGGGAGTATTCAGTGTGCAGGCGTAGATGAACGAATGAAGCCGGCATAGTGATCCTGTCCAGTTACATAGAGACAACAAGGCCCGGATTGTACCGGGCCTCGAACAAAACATCAGCCTTGCGCCTAAACCTGCGTCAGACCTTCAAGCGCCTCGTAAGCCTGACGCACCGGGGCGAAGGAGCGCCGGTGAATCGGTGTCGGGCCAAGCCGCACCAACGCTTCCAGATGAACGGGCGTCGGATAGCCTTTATGGCCGCCGATGCCGTACCCCGGGTAGATCAATTCGAATGCAGCCATTTCACGGTCGCGACTGACCTTGGCCAGAATCGACGCGGCAGCGATGGCCGGCACCTTGCCGTCGCCCTGCACCACCGCTTCGGCGCGCATCGGCAGTTTCGGGCAGCGGTTGCCGTCGATCATCGCCAGTTTCGGCTGAATATGCAGCCCGGCCACTGCGCGCTGCATGGCGAGCATGGTCGCGTGCAGAATGTTCAGCTCGTCGATTTCCTCGACTTCGGCGCGAGCAATGCACCAGCTCAGGGATTTCTCGATGATCTCGTCGTAGAGTTTCTCACGCTTGGCTTCGGTGAGTTTCTTCGAGTCGTTGAGGCCGAGGATCGGCCGGTTCGGATCGAGGATCACCGCCGCCGTCACCACTGCGCCGCACAACGGGCCGCGACCGACTTCGTCGACACCGGCCACCAGTTCTTCGACTTCGGCGACCAGGGTGAAATCCAGGCCCATCTGCATCGTCTTGCTCATTGTTTCTGACCGATCAGGTTGAGGACGGCATCCGCCGCCTGATTGGAAGCATCCAGCCGCAGGGTGCGGTGGATTTCGTCGAAGCCTCGGGTCTGCTCTTCGCCGCCTTCGATCAATGGCAACAGCGTCTTGGCCAGGGCCTCGACTGTCGCATCATCCTGCAACAATTCCGGCACCAACAGACGCTGGGCCAGCAGGTTCGGCAGCGACACGTACGGGCTCTTGACCATGCGCTTGAGAATCCAGAAGGTCAGCGGCGCCAGGCGATACGCAACGACCATTGGCCGCTTGTACAGCAACGCCTCAAGCGTCGCCGTGCCCGAAGCGATCAGCACCGCGTTGCACGCCGCGAGGGCCAGGTGCGATTTGCCATCGAGCAAGGTGACCGGCAAGTCGCGACCAACCAGCAACTCTTCAAGTTGAGCGCGACGCTCGGCATTGGCGCACGGGATGACGAAACGCAGCCCCGGGCGCATGGCCCGCAGACGCTCGGCCGTATCCAGGAACAGCGCACCGAGACGGCCGACTTCGCCACCGCGACTGCCGGGCATCAACGCGACCAGCGGCCCGTCGGGCAAACCGAGTTCGGCACGCGCTGCGGCGCGATCGGCCTGCAACGGAATGGTATCGGCCAGCGTATGACCGACGAACCGCACCGGCACGCCCTTCTCTTCGTAGAATTTTGCTTCAAACGGCAACAGGGTGAGCATCAGATCGCAGCCTTCGCGAATCTTCAGCACACGCTTTTGGCGCCACGCCCACACCGAAGGGCTGACGTAATGCACGGTCTTGATCCCGGCCTGACGCAGCTTGAGTTCGATGTTGAGGTTGAAATCGGGAGCGTCGATGCCGATGAACACATCCGGTTTCTCGGCGATCAGCGTGGCGATCAGGTCCTTGCGGCGCTTGAGCAGCTCGCGCAGCCGCCCAAGGACTTCCACCAGCCCCATGACCGACAGACGTTCCATGGGGAAATAGGACGTCAGGCCCTCGGCCTGCATCAACGGGCCACCAACACCGATGAACTCGACTGCCGGGTGTTGCGCCTTGAGGGCGCGCATGAGGCCGGCGCCCAGAATGTCACCGGAAGCTTCGCCCGCCACCAGCGCAATACGCAGACTGGCCATGATCAGCGGGTGATGCCGCGAGTCGACGACTGGATCGAGTCACGAAACAGCGCAACTTCCGGGAACTGCGCAGCAGGTTCGGCCAATTCGGCCAACGCTTGCTCCACGGTCAGGCCCTGGCGATACACGGTCTTATAAGCGCGGCGCAGCGCGTGAATCGCATCTTCGCTGAAACCACGACGGCGCATGCCTTCGAAGTTCATGCTGCGCGCTTCGGCCGGGTTGCCGAACACGGTGACGAACGCCGGAACGTCCTTGCCGATGGCAGTGCCCATGCCGGAAAAACTGTGGGCGCCGATGTGGCAGTACTGATGCACCAGGGTGAAACCGGAAAGGATCGCCCAATCGTCAACATGGACATGCCCGGCCAACGCGGTGTTGTTGACCAGGATGCAGTGGTTGCCGATGACGCTGTCATGCCCGATGTGGGCATAGGCCATGATCAGGTTGTGATCGCCCAGCGTGGTTTCCGAACGGTCCTGCACGGTGCCACGGTGAATCGTCACGCCTTCGCGAATGACGTTGTGATCACCGATCACCAGACGGGTTTCTTCGCCTTTGTACTTCAGATCCGGCGTGTCTTCGCCTACCGAGGAAAACTGGTAGATGCGGTTGTGCTTGCCGATGCGGGTCGGGCCTTTGAGGACCACATGCGGCCCGATCACGGTACCCTCGCCGATTTCCACACCTGCGCCGACGATCGACCACGGGCCGACCTCGACGCCGTCAGCCAGAACGGCCGACGGATCGATGATTGCGCGAGGGTCAATCAAACTCATAGCTTGCGTTCCGCACAGATGATTTCAGCCGAGCAGACTGGCTTGCCGTCGACCGAAGCCTGGCATTCGAATTTCCAGATCTGGCGCTTGCAGCTGATGAACTTGGCTTCCAGGATCAACTGGTCACCCGGCAGCACCGGCTGACGGAAACGCAGCTTGTCGGAACCGACGAAGTAGTAAAGGGTGCCATCGGCCGGTTTCACGTCGAGCATTTTGAAACCGAGGATCCCGGCAGCCTGGGCCATCGCTTCGATGATCAGTACGCCCGGCATGATCGGGTGCGCCGGGAAGTGGCCGTTGAAGAATGGCTCATTGATGCTGACATTCTTGTAGGCGCGAATGCGCTTGCCTTCAGTGTCCAGTTCCACCACCCGGTCCACCAGCAGGAACGGGTAACGGTGAGGCAGGTATTCGCGAATCTCGTTGATGTCCATCATTTCGGGGGGAAGCCTATGTAAAGATTGGGAGCGCGACTGACGCGCACTCCTCTAGCAAATCAAGGAGGCAGTCTAGAGGCTGTGCACACTTGATATGGAAATGGTATCAGCCATCAGATGAAGCATTGCTGCCGGGGGTCACTTCCCCGACGCGCTTTTCCAGCTGCTTCAAACGTCGCGCGAGGTCATCGAGCTGACGGATGCGGGCCGCGCTTTTGCGCCATTCGGCCGCCGGTTGCATGGCTGTGCCGGAAGAATAGGCGCCTGGCTCGGTAATCGAGTGGGTCACCATGGTCATCCCGGTCAGGAAAACGTTGTCGCAAATATCGATGTGCCCCACCAGGCCGACACCACCGGCGAGCATGCAGTGCTTGCCGATTTTGGTGCTGCCGGAGATACCGACACAGGCCGCCATGGCGGTGTGATCACCGACCTGGACGTTGTGCGCGATCTGGATCTGGTTGTCGAGTTTCACGCCGTTGCCGATCACGGTATCCGCCAGCGCGCCACGGTCGATGGCAGTGTTCACGCCGATCTCGACATCGTCGCCGATGGTCACGCCGCCGATCTGGGCGATCTTTTGCCAGATACCTTTCTCGTTGGCAAAACCGAAGCCTTCACCACCGAGAACGGCACCGGACTGGATCACTACACGCTTGCCGATGCGCACGTCGTGGTACAGCGTCACCCTCGGAGCGAGCCAGCCGCCCTCGCCGATTTCACTGCGGGCACCGATGACGCAATGGGCGCCCAGGGTGACCTGCGCACCGATGCGCGCACCGGCCTCAATCACCACAAACGGACCGATGCTGGCGCTTGGATCAACCACCGCATCCGGTGCAATCACCGCCGTGGGATGAACACCCGCAGTGGCTTTCGGTTTGGGATCGAACAGATGGGAGATACGGGCGTAAGCCAGATAAGGATCCGGCACCACCAGCGCGTTACCGACAAAACCTTCGGCATCGGCTTCCTTGAGCAACAGCGCAGCCGCCTGGGAACTTGCCAGGTATTTGCGATATTGAGGATTTGCCAGAAAGCTCAACTGAGCTGGGCCAGCCTCCTGCAAGGTGGCTAGCCCAGTAATTTGCGTCTCGGGGTCGCCACGCAGGGTGGCGCCGAGGAACTCGGCCAACTGGCCGAGCTTGATAGTCACGGTCATGGGTTACTTCAGCTGATTCATGCGCTCGATAACCTGGCGCGTGATGTCGTACTGTGGTTTGACATCGATCACTGCGCCACGCTCGAACACCAGGTCAAAGCCACCTTTTTTGATGACTTCTTCCACTGCGCTATCCAGTTTCGGCTTCAGTTGCTTGAGCATTTCGCGGTCGGCAACTGCCTTGGCTTCGTTCAGCTCCTTGGACTGGAACTGGAAGTCACGGGCCTTTTGCTTGAATTCCAGCTCCAGACGCTCACGCTCGCCCTGCTGCATCTTGTCGCCACCGGCCATCAGACGGTCCTGAATGCCCTTGGCGCTGCTTTCCAGCGTCTTGAGTTTGGTCAGTTGCGGACCGAACTTCTTCTCGGCATCCACGGCGTATTTCTTGGCCGCGTCGGATTCCAGCAATGCCATCTGATAGTTCAGAACGGCGATTTTCATGTCGGCGAACGCCGGGCCTGCCACCAGTACGGAGGCCAGGAGAACCAATTGAGTCAACTTACGCACGATGCACTCCTACAAAATCCATTGTCGTTATCTTGGGTCAGACGCTCAGAACGTCTGGCCGAGGGAGAATTGGAACACTTGAGTTTCAGCGTTATCCGGTTTCTTGACCGGCATCGCCAGAGCAAAACTCAGAGGACCCAGTGCGGTGACCCAGGTCACACCCACACCAACGGAACTGGCCATGTTGCTCAGGCTGATGTCGTTACACTTGGTGTTGGACGTCGAGCCATTTGCGTTGGTGGTGTCCTTGCACTGCGAATCGAAAACGTTACCCACGTCCCAGAATACCGAGGTACGCAAGGAGCGTTGATCCTTGACGAACGGCAGCGGGAACAGAACCTCGGCACCGCCCTGGATCAGGACGTTACCACCGAACGGCAGCGGATCCTGATCCGGGTCAACCGAAGTACCCGGGTTGGTACCACGACTCGGAGTACTGCGCGGCCCCAGAGTACTGTCCTTGAAGCCACGTACCGAGTTGAAACCACCAGCATAGTAGTTTTCATAGAACGGCAAGCCGTCGGTCGAACCATAACCGTCGCCATAACCCAGCTCGGTGTGCAGACGCAGGGTGTAGTTTTCGGTGATCGGCTGGAACAACTGACCACGGTAGTCGAGTTTGTAGAACGACAGGTCGCTGCCCGGAATCGTGGTTTCCAGCGTCAGGCTCTGCGAACGACCACGGGTCGGCAGTACGCCCTTGTTCAGGGTCGATTCGGACCAGCCGGCAGACGCCTTGAAGTTCAGGTACTGATCGCCTTCCTTGTTAACGAAGTCGAAGATCTCGTCAACGGTGTACTGACCGGTCTTGATCTTGTCCTGCTGTGCGGACAGACCGAAGGTCAGACGCGAAGTCTCGCTGATCGGATAGCCAACGTTGACGCCGGCACCCAGGCTGTCTACCGCATAGCTGGCTACGTCGATGTTGAGATCTTTGTAGTCGGTGGTGCGATAGAACGCGTTGTAACCCAGACTCACGCCATCGGCGGTCCAGTAGGGGTCAACGTAGCCGAAGTTGTAACGGCTCTGGTATTCACTGCGGGTCAGGCCCACGCTCACACGGTTACCGGTACCCAGGAAGTTGTTCTGGGTGATCGAACCACCGAGGATCAGACCGGCGCTCTGGGCGAAACCGACGCTGGCGGTGATCGAACCGGAAGCTTGCTCTTCAACGGCGTAGTTCACGTCAACCTGGTCGTCGACACCCGGAACGGCCGGCGTCTCGACGTTCACTTCCTTGAAGAAGCCCAGACGCTCAAGACGGGTCTTGGACTGGTCGATCAGGTAGGTCGAAGCCCAGCCACCTTCCATCTGACGCATTTCACGACGCAGCACTTCGTCCTCGGACTTGGTGTTGCCGCGGAAGTTGATGCGATTGACGTAGGCACGCTTGCCCGGATCGACGGCGAACAGGATGTCCACAGTGTGATCGTCGTCATGCGGCTGAGGTACGCCGTTGACGTTGGCGAAGGTGTAACCCTCGTTACCCAGACGGCGAGTGATCAGTTCGGAAGTGGTGGTCATCAGCTTGCGCGAGAAAACCTGGCCTTTTTGCACCAGCAACAGCGACTTGACCTGGTCTTCAGGCACTTTCAGGTCACCGCTGAGCTTGACGTCACGAACGGTGTACTTTTCGCCTTCGGTGATGTTGACGGTGATGTAGACGTGCTTCTTGTCCGGGGTGATGGACACCTGGGTCGAAGCGATATCCATGTTGATGTAGCCACGGTCCAGGTAGTAGGAACGCAGGCGCTCCAGGTCACCGGAGAGTTTTTCACGGGCGTACTTGTCGTCGTTCTTGAAGAACGACAGCCAGTTGGTGGTTTTCAGCTCGAACAGGTCGATCAGATCGTCATCAGGGAAGACCGTGTTACCCACCACGTTGATGTGCTGGATGGCAGCCACGGTTCCTTCGTTGATCTTCACTTTCAGCGCCACACGGTTACGCGGCTGCGAAACCACTTCGGTATCGACGGTCGCCGAGTAACGGCCCTGGGCAACGTACTGACGCTGCAGCTCGTTACGGACACCTTCGAGGGTGGCGCGCTGGAAGATTTCACCTTCGGACAGACCGGACTGCTTGAGGCCTTTCATCAGGTCTTCGGTGGAGATCGCCTTGTTGCCTTCGATCTCGATACTCGCGACCGACGGACGTTCGACGACCGTGATCACCAGAACGTTGCCTTCGCGGCCCAGCTGGATATCTTGAAAGAAACCGGTTTTGAACAACGCACGAGTGGATTCCACCAGGCGACGATCATCCGCCTGCTCGCCGACGTTCAACGGCAAGGCACCAAAGACGCTACCCGCGGAGACCCGCTGGAGGCCATTGACGCGAATATCAGAGATAGTGAAGGACTCGGCGTGAACTTCGGCGATCATCAATACGGTGAGAACCGCAGTTAGCAGCAGACGTTTCATGAAGTCCTTTCTTATTCCAACTGGCAATAAACAAACTGCCGCAAAATGCGGCAGATTCGCAATTCAGCGAAGCTTTACAGTCGACCCAGATCATTGACCAGAGCAAGCAACATCACTCCGACCACCAAACTGATACCGATCTGCACCCCCCAACCTTGCACCCGATCCGACAAGGGGCGACCACGCACCCACTCAATCAGATAAAACAACAAATGCCCCCCATCCAGTACAGGAATGGGCAGCAAATTCAGAACCCCCAGGCTAATACTCAGATAAGCAAGGAAATTCAGGAAATCAGCAACGCCCGACTGGGCAGAAGCGCCCGCCACTTTAGCAATGGTTATCGGCCCACTCAAGTTTTTTACCGAGAGCTCGCCAAACAGCATTTTCTTCAGTGAGTCCAGCGTCAGGATGCTCATGGTCCAGGTACGCCGGGCACCCTCGCCAATTGCGGCCAACGGGCCATAACTGACCTCGCGGATCATTTCCGGCGGCCAGTCCACTGCTTTCACGCCAGCACCCAGATAACCGCTCGGCGCCTTGCTTTCGCCACGCGCAGCCAAGGTCACCGGGACGTCGATTTGAGCACCGTCGCGCTCGACGCGCAGCAAGATTTTGGTATCAGGACGCGTACGAACGGTATCGACCACTTGCTGCCAGTCACCCAGCGCCTGGCCATCGAGCGACAACAGGCGGTCGCCGGTTTTCAGACCGGCGGCCTGCGCCGGACCTTTTGGATCGAGCTCGGCCAGCACCGGCGGCAACGCCGGGCGCCATGGGCGAATACCCAGCGAGCGAATAGGATCGGGTTCATCGGCGCCTTTGAGCCAGTGATCCAGCGCCAGTTCGCGCGGCGTGTCAGCGGTAGAGCCCTGCTCGCGCACGAGCAATTGCAGGGAACCGCTTTCCCCAAGACGACGGACCAACTGCAAATTGACGGCCGCCCAGCCGGAAGTCGGCTCGCCATCGATGGCAACGATCTCCTGACCGGCATTCAAACCGGCCTTGGCTGCGATGCTGCCGGACTCGACGGCACCGATGACCGGACGGATCTGCTCACTGCCGAGCATCGCCAGCACCCAGAAAAATACCAGGGCCAGCAGGAAGTTGGCGATCGGTCCCGCCGCGACAATGGCGATGCGCTGGCGAACCGATTTGCGATTGAAGGATTGATGAAGCTGATCGGCTGGCACCTCGCCTTCACGCTCATCGAGCATTTTGACGTAGCCACCCAGCGGAATCGCGGCGACAACAAATTCAGTGCCCTGCTTGTCGTGCCAGCGCAACAGGGGCATGCCGAAGCCTACGGAAAAACGCAAAACCTTGACGCCACAGCGACGCGCGACCCAGAAGTGGCCGAATTCGTGAAAGGTGACCAGTACACCCAAAGCGATCAGGGTGCCGGCAATCATATAGAGCGCGCTCATCTACTTTCTCCGCAATCCTGTTCAGTGCCGCGTGAAGCCATGGGTCTGCAACGGCTATCGGCCGTGACGATCAAGCCATTGTTCGGCCAGAATCCGCGCTTTCGCGTCCGCGGTAAACACCGCGTCCAGATCCTCAAGCGCAACCACTGGCTCGAGGTTCAGCACGTCCTCGATGATACTCGCAATTTCCAGATAACCAACGCGTCCGTCGAGAAACGCCGCGACTGCCACTTCGTTGGCCGCATTGAGCATGGCCGGTGCGCTGTTGCCGGTTTCCGCCGCCTGTCGCGCCAGGCGCAGGCAAGGGAAGCGCTGTTCGTCCGGCGCCTCGAAATCCAGGCGCGCAATGGTAAACAGATCCAGCGGTGCCACACCCGAGTCGATCCGCTCAGGCCAGGCCAATGCGTTGGCAATCGGCGTGCGCATGTCAGGGTTGCCCAACTGCGCCAATACCGAGCCATCCACATAGTCGACCAGCGAGTGAATCACACTCTGCGGATGAATCACCACCTCCACCTGCGACGGCTTGGCGTCGAACAGCCAGCAGGCCTCGATCAACTCCAGGCCCTTGTTCATCATGCTGGCCGAGTCCACCGAAATCTTGCGACCCATCGACCAGTTCGGGTGCGCACACGCCTGATCAGGCGAAACATGCGCCAGCTCGCTCATCGGCGTCTGACGGAAAGGACCGCCCGAAGCCGTCAGCAAAATCCGCCGCACGCCGACCGCACCCAGTCCACGGGCAAAATCCTGCGGCATGCACTGGAAGATCGCGTTGTGCTCGCTGTCGATCGGCAGCAACACCGAACCGCTCTTGTGCACGGCCTGCATGAACAGCGCGCCGGACATCACCAGCGCCTCTTTGTTGGCCAGGAGAATTTTCTTCCCTGCCTGCACCGCCGCCAGCGTCGGGCGTAGGCCCGCGGCGCCGACAATGGCCGCCATCACAGCATCAACTTCAGGGGCGGAGGCGACCTGGCACAGCCCCTCCTCCCCGACCAATACGCGAGTGGACAGGCCAGCAGCCCGCAGGTCGTCCTGCAAGCCACGCGCCGCCGCCACTTCAGGCACCACCGCAAACTGCGGCACATGCCGAACGCACAAGGCCAGCAACTCGCTCAGGCGGGTAAAGCCGCTCAGGGCGAAAACCTGATAACGCTCGGGATGCCGAGCGATGACGTCCAGGGTGCTCAGGCCAATCGAACCGGTCGCCCCCAGAACAGTAATCTGTTGCGGGCGGCTCACGGTGCAGCCATCCACAGCAGTACGGCAAAAATCGGGATCGCAGCGGTCAGGCTGTCGATGCGATCAAGCACACCGCCATGACCGGGCAGCAGGTTGCTGCTGTCCTTGATGCCGGACTGGCGCTTGAACATGCTTTCGGTGAGGTCGCCCACCACCGAAATGAATACGATCAATGCAGCGCCGATCAGGCCCTTGAGCAGTTCGGCCACGGTCCAGTCACGCACCAGGCCGACGATCGCGGTGATCACCAGACTCAGCGCCAGACCACCATAAACGCCTTCCCAGCTCTTACCCGGGCTGACTTGCGGCGCCAGCTTGCGCTTGCCGAAAGCACGGCCGGAGAAATAGGCACCGATGTCGGCCCCCCAGACCAGCACCATCACCGCCATGATCAGCCAGTTACCCAGCGGGTACTGTTTGATCTGCACCAGCCCTTGCCAGGCCGGCAACAGGATCAGCAAGCCGATCACCAGTTTGGTGGCCGCCGTGGACCAGTGCTCGCTCGAACGCGGGTACGTCAGGACCAGGTACGTCGCCACCGCCCACCACAACACCGAAGCGCCCAACACCCAAGGGGCGAGGCCCGGCAGGACGTACATGACGAACAGCATCAGCGCGACGACAGCGGCAAAGCCGACACGGAACGACTGCGCGGTAAAGCCCGCCAGGCGTGCCCATTCCCAGGCGCCCAGGCTCACGACCAGACCGATGAACAGCGCAAAACCGGAGCCTTCGAGCAGGAAAAACCCACACAAAGCGATCGGCAGCAGGATCAGCGCAGTGATGATTCGTTGTTTAAGCATTAAACCCGGGCTCCAGCTTCGACCTGTTCGCTCGTTTTACCGAAGCGACGCTGGCGCGAAGCGAAATCGGCCAGCGCGGTGCGCATGGCTTCGTGTTTGAAGTCCGGCCAGAACAGGTCGGAGAAGTACAACTCGGCATACGCCAGTTGCCACAGCAGGAAGTTGCTGATGCGGTGCTCGCCACCGGTGCGGATGCACAGGTCCGGCAACGGCAGGTCGCCGGTGGCCAGACAGGTTTGCAGCAGATCCGGTGTGATGTCTTCCGGACGCAGATGCCCGGCCTGAACTTCACGCGCCAGACGCTGCGCCGCCTGGGCAATATCCCACTGACCGCCGTAGTTGGCGGCGATCTGCAGGATGAAACGGTTGGCACCGGCGGTCATGGCTTCCGCTTCGCGCATCGCTGCCTGAAGCTCAGGATGGAAACGCGAGCGATCGCCAATGATGCGCAAGCTGATGTTGTTGTCGTTCAGACGCTTGGCCTCACGACGCAGCGCCTTGAAGAACAGATCCATCAAGGCGCTGACCTCATCGGCCGGGCGCTGCCAGTTTTCACTGGAGAAGGCGAACAGGGTGAGCACTTCGACCTTGGCCTCAGCGCACACCTCGATCACTGCCCGCACAGCATCCACGCCGGCCTTATGCCCGGCGACACCCGGCATAAAGCGTTTTTTCGCCCAGCGATTATTGCCATCCATGATGATCGCGACATGGCGCGGCACCGCGGACGGCGCAGACTGCTTGGTCTTGTCCATTAAAAGCTCGACCCTTATACGGCCATCAGGTCTTTTTCTTTCTCGTCCGTGGCCTTGGTGATCTGGGCCTCGGATTCCTTGGTCAGCTTATCGATATCAGCGATGGCACGACGCTCTTCGTCTTCACTGATTTCCTTGTCCTTGACCAGCTTTTTAAGCTCACCCAATGCGTCACGACGAATGTTGCGCACGGCAACGCGCGCATCTTCCGCTGCGCTACGAGCCTGCTTGGTGAAGCCCTTGCGCGTTTCCTCGGTGAGGGCAGGCATCGGGATCAAAAGCAATTCACCCAGGTTGGTCGGATTGAGGTTCAGACCGGCGCTCTGGATCGCCTTGTCGACGGCAGCGAGCATGTTGCGCTCGAAGGCCACGACTTGCAGGGTACGCGAATCTTTCACGGTGACGTTGGCCACGCTGCTCAGCGGGGTGTCAGTACCGTAGTAAGGCACCATGACGCTGCCGAGGATGCTCGGGTGAGCCTTGCCGGTACGAATCTGGCCGAACGCGTGGTTCAGAGATTCCAGGGATTTCTGCATACGCGCTTGGGCGTCTTTCTTGATTTCGTTGATCATTGTTGGCCTTCCTCGATCAAAGTCCCTTCAGCGCCGCCGTGCACAATGTTCAGCAGGGCGCCGGGCTTGTTCATGTTGAATACGCGCAGCGGCATCTTGTGATCGCGGCACAGGCAGATAGCAGTCAGATCCATCACGCCCAGCTTGCGATCCAGCACTTCATCATAAGTCAGATGATCGAACTTCTCGGCATGCGGGTCTTTGAACGGGTCAGCGGTGTAAACGCCATCAACCTTGGTCGCTTTCAGCACGACGTCGGCATCGATTTCGATGGCACGCAGGCAGGCTGCCGAATCCGTGGTAAAGAACGGATTACCGGTACCGGCGGCGAAGATCACCACGTCCTTGGAGTTCAGGTGGCGCATGGCTTTGCGGCGATCATAGTGATCGGTCACGCCAACCATGGAAATGGCCGACATCACGATGGCTGAGATATTGGCACGTTCCAGCGCATCGCGCATGGCCAGAGCGTTCATCACAGTGGCCAGCATGCCCATGTGGTCGCCTGTCACCCGATCCATGCCAGCCTTGCTCAAGGCCTCGCCACGGAACAGGTTGCCACCGCCGATCACCAGACCGACCTGTACGCCGATGCCGACCAGTTGGCCGACTTCCAGCGCCATCCGATCCAGCACTTTTGGATCGATCCCGAACTCTTCCGAGCCCATCAGGGCCTCGCCGCTAAGCTTGAGTAGAATGCGTTTATAGCGAGCCTGATAACCACTGCCCTGCTGAGCCATTGCCAATCTCTCCTGCGGCGTATTTAAAAAATTCTGTGCAAGCTGTTTTACAGCTGCCGTTCACTCTAGCTTGGCGCTGCTTCAGCGCCATCGGAACCTGGCTTTGTAAGTCAGTTCCCAGTGGAAACCAATTAAAAATTGGTAACCCCATCTGAAAAGAGGCTGCGCGCGTGAGCGGGCAGCCTCTTTCGGGCGACAGTTGAAAAACCGTCTTATTGCTTGGCGGCAGCCAGCTGGGCAGCAACTTCTTCAGCGAAGTTGTCGACCGGCTTCTCGATGCCTTCGCCTACTTTGAAGTAGGTGAAGGAAACGATTTCTGCGCCGCCTTTCTTGGCCAGCTCGCCAACCTTGATTTCAGGGTTCTTGACGAACGCCTGCTCAACCAGGCTTGCTTCTGCCAGGAACTTGCTGATACGGCCTTTGACCATGTTCTCAACAATGTTTTCTGGCTTGCCTTTGATCTTCTCTTCGTTCAGCTGCAGGAACACAGCTTTTTCACGCTCGATCGCTTCAGCCGAAACTTGCGAAGGCAGCAGGAACTCAGGGTTGCTGGCAGCTACGTGCATCGCGATGTCTTTGGCCAGCTCGACGTCACCGCCTTTCAGAGCTACAACGACACCGATCTTGTTGCCGTGCAGGTACGAACCGACAACGTCACCTTCGATACGGGCCAGACGACGGATGTTGACGTTCTCGCCTACTTTGGCAACCAGTGCTTCGCGAGCAGCTTCTTGCGAAGCGATCAGCGGAGCAGCGTCGGTCAGCTTGTCAGCGAAAGCTTTTTCAACGCTGGCAGCGACGAAGTTTTTGAAGTCGTCTTGCAGAGCCAGGAAGTCGGTCTGCGAGTTCACTTCCAGGATAACGGCAGCTTTACCGTCGTCCTTGATTGCGATTGCGCCTTCAGCGGCAACGTTGCCAGCCTTTTTCGCAGCCTTGATCGCGCCCGAAGCACGCATGTCATCAATGGCTTTTTCGATGTCGCCGTCAGCCTTTTCCAGGGCTTTCTTGCAGTCCATCATGCCTTCGCCGGTACGCTCGCGCAGTTCTTTAACCAACGCTGCAGTAATTGCTGCCATTTTCAAATTCCTCTTGGATAGGTTTTCAACCATTCCACCCGATCGAACGGGCGTTCAATTCTTCCCGAAACACCTTATAGCTGCTGCACGTTACAAATGCAGGAGGTGCGCTGCCACAAGTGGGCGCCAACAAACGGTTTTCGAGGTGGCAAAAAGGGGGCCAAGCCCCCTTTTTGCTTACTGAGTCAACGCCAGGGCGTCGATTACTCAGCTGCAGCCTGAGTTTCTTCAGCTGCGAATTCAACAGTGCCGCCAGCAACATTGTTGCGACCACGGATCACTGCGTCAGCCATCGAACCCATGTACAGCTGGATAGCGCGGATTGCGTCATCGTTGCCTGGGATGATGTAGTCAACGCCTTCCGGGCTGCTGTTGGTATCGACAACGCCGATGACCGGGATGCCCAGCTTGTTGGCTTCGGTGATCGCGATGCGCTCGTGGTCAACGTCGATCACGAACAGTGCGTCTGGCAGACCGCCCATGTCCTTGATGCCGCCCAGCGAACGATCCAGCTTTTCCAGGTCACGGGAGCGCATCAGCGCTTCTTTCTTGGTCAGCTTGGCGAAAGTACCGTCTTCGGCTTGAACTTCAAGGTCACGCAGACGCTTGATGGAAGCACGAATGGTTTTGAAGTTGGTCAGCATGCCGCCCAACCAGCGGTGATCGACGTACGGCGAACCGCAACGTGCTGCTTCTTCAGCAACGATCTTGCCAGCGGAACGCTTGGTGCCGACGAACAGAATCTTGTTTTTGCCCTGGGCCAGACGCTCTACGAAAGTCAGAGCTTCGTTGAACATTGGCAGGGTTTTTTCAAGGTTGATGATGTGAATCTTGTTACGCGCGCCGAAAATGTACTTACCCATTTTCGGATTCCAGTAACGGGTTTGGTGACCGAAGTGCACACCGGCCTTCAGCATATCGCGCATGTTGACTTGGGACATGATAGTTCCTTAATAAGTCGGGTTTGGCCTCCACGTATCCCAATGACCAACCAGTGGCATAAAGCCAAAAGCACCCAGGTCATCGTGTCGACACGTGTGTGGATTTAAGCTTTTCGGGGTATCCCCGGAAAGCGGCGCATTTTATACCACAGGGTGCACAGAAACGGAACCCGGAATCTGCAATCGCACCAGGGACATGGGCGCAGCCCCCTTGGAATCGCCTTCAAGCGCATCATTGTATAGACAGACGCGATGCACGCAGGCGCGGATTTGCTCCTTTCGTCTGGTAGAATCGCGTTTTTCAGGGTCGCAAATCCCACACCTGCCACCCTATCCGTATCAGCAAGCGCCGCCGAGCGCAGAGAGAGCCTGTATGACCGTCAACCTCAAAACCCCCGAGGACATCGCTGGCATGCGTGTCGCCGGCAAACTGGCCGCCGATGTGCTGGAAATGATTGCCGAACACGTCAAACCGGGCGTGACCACCGATCAACTGAACCAGATCTGCCACGACTACATCGTCAACGTGCAGCAGGCCATCCCTGCGCCGCTCAACTACAAAGGCTACCCGAAGTCGATCTGCACCTCGATCAATCACGTCGTCTGCCACGGCATTCCG
Organism: Pseudomonas sp. PS01299; assembly: GCF_029960145.1. NCBI lineage: Bacteria > Pseudomonadati > Pseudomonadota > Gammaproteobacteria > Pseudomonadales > Pseudomonadaceae > Pseudomonas > Pseudomonas sp. PS01299. The sequence continues at coordinate 20,036 of NZ_JASCPO010000087.1, forward strand.
AATGACAAGCCGCTGAAGAATGGCGACACCCTGAACATCGACGTCACCGTGATCAAGGACGGCTACCACGGCGACACCAGCCGCATGTTCCACGTTGGCGAAGTGCCGGTCTGGGCCGAACGCCTGTCGCAGGTCACTCAGGAATGCATGTACAAGGCGATCGAAATCGTCAAACCTGGCTGCCGCCTCGGCGACATCGGTGAGATCATCCAGAAGCACGCGGAAAAGAACGGTTTCTCGGTGGTTCGCGAGTTCTGCGGCCACGGCATCGGCAAGGTGTTCCACGAAGAGCCGCAGATCCTGCATTACGGTCGCGCCGGCACCGGCATGGAACTGAAGGCCGGCATGACCTTCACCATCGAACCGATGATCAACCAGGGCAAGGCCGACACCAAGGTATTGGGCGACGGCTGGACCGCCATCACCAAGGACCGCAAGCTCTCGGCGCAGTGGGAACACACCCTGCTGGTGACCGACACCGGCTACGAGATCTTCACCCTGCGCGCCGACGACACCATCCCGCGCGTCTCGGCCTGATCCCAAGAACGCTCCCAGCCCTATAGAAGGAAAGCCAATCGATGCCGCAGGTGGATCCCGAACTCTTCGACCGCGGCCAGTTCCAGGCTGAACTGGCCCTGAAAGCGAGTCCCATCGCGGCGTTCAAGAAGGCGATCCGCCAGGCGCGCGAGGTCCTCGACACGCGTTTTCGCAGCGGCCGCGACATCCGCCGACTGATCGAAGACCGTGCGTGGTTCGTCGACAACATCCTGCAAAAAGCCTGGGAGCAGTTCAACTGGAGCGAAGACGCCGATATCGCACTGGTCGCGGTCGGCGGCTACGGCCGTGGTGAGTTGCACCCCTATTCCGACATCGACCTGCTGATCCTGCTGGACAGCGCCGATCACGAAGTCTTCCGCGATTCCATCGAGCGTTTTCTGACGCTGCTGTGGGACATCGGTCTGGAAGTCGGTCAGAGCGTACGCTCGGTCGACGAATGCGCCGAAGAGGCCCGCGCCGACCTGACGGTGGTCACCAACCTGATGGAAAGCCGCACCATCTGCGGCCCCGAACGCCTGCGCCAGCGTATGCTCGATGTCACCAGCACCGCGCACATGTGGCCGGCCAAGGAGTTTTTCCTGGCCAAACGCGCCGAGCAAAAGGCCCGTCACCACAAGTACAACGACACCGAATACAACCTGGAACCCAACGTCAAAGGCTCGCCCGGTGGCCTGCGGGATATCCAGACGATTCTGTGGGTGGCACGGCGTCAGTACGGCACCCTGAACCTGCGCGCCCTCGCCGGTGAAGGTTTCTTGGTCGAGAGCGAAAACGCCCTGTTGGCGTCGTCCCAGGAATTCCTCTGGAAAGTGCGTTACGCCCTGCACATGCTCGCCGGCCGCTCGGAAGACCGCCTCTTGTTCGATCATCAACGGACCATCGCCGGCCTGCTCGGTTTTGAAGGCGACGACGCCAAACAGGCCGTCGAAAACTTCATGCAGCAGTACTTCCGCGTGGTGATGAGCATTGCCCAGCTCAGCGACCTGATCATCCAGCACTTCGAGGAAGTGATCCTCGCCCCGGAAGACGAAGCACCGCCGCAGCCGATCAACTCGCGCTTCCAGTTGCACGACGGCTACATCGAAGCACGCAACGACAACGTGTTCCGCCGCACGCCGTTCGCCATGCTCGAGATCTTCGTGCTGATGGCCCAGCAACCGGAAATCAAAGGCGTGCGCGCTGACACCATTCGTCTGCTGCGCGAGAACCGGCACCTGATCGACGACAACTTCCGCAACGATATCCGCAACACCAGCCTGTTCATCGAGCTGTTCAAGTGCAAGATCGGCGTGCACCGCAACCTGCGCCGGATGAACCGCTACGGCATCCTCGGGCGCTATCTGCCGGAGTTCGGTTTCATCGTCGGGCAGATGCAGCACGACCTGTTCCACATCTATACGGTCGATGCGCACACGCTGAACCTGATCAAACACCTGCGTAAGTTGCAGTACACCCAGGTGTCGGAAAAATTCCCGTTGGCCGCCAAGCTCATGGCCAAACTGCCCAAGCCTGAACTGATCTACATGGCCGGTCTGTACCACGACATCGGCAAGGGCCGGCATGGCGATCACTCGGACATCGGCGCAGTCGATGCCGAAGCGTTCTGCCAGCGCCATCAGTTGCCCCTGTGGGACAGCCGCCTGATCGTCTGGCTGGTGCAGAACCACCTGGTGATGTCGACCACCGCACAGCGCAAGGATCTGTCCGATCCGCAGGTGATCCACGATTTCGCCCAGATCGTCAGCGACGAGACCCGTCTGGACTACTTGTATGTGCTGACCGTGGCCGACATCAACGCCACCAACCCGACCCTATGGAATTCGTGGCGCGCCAGCCTGCTGCGCCAGCTCTACACCGAGACCAAACGCGCTCTGCGCCGTGGCCTGGAAAATCCGGTGGATCGCGAAGAGCAGATCCGCCAGACCCAGAGTGCGGCGCTGGACATCCTCGTGCGCGGCGGCACCGATCCGGACGACGTCGAGCAGTTGTGGGCGCAGTTGGGCGATGACTATTTCCTGCGTCACACCGCCGGCGACGTGGCCTGGCACAGTGACGCGATCCTGCAGCAGCCGGCCGATGGCGGTCCGCTGGTGCTGATCAAGGAAACCACCCAGCGCGAGTTCGAAGGTGGCACGCAGATCTTCATCTACGCCCCCGACCAGCACGATTTCTTCGCCGTGACCGTGGCCGCGATGGACCAGCTCAACCTGAACATTCACGACGCCCGGGTCATCACTTCGAGCAGCCAGTTCACCCTCGACACCTACATCGTGCTCGATACCGACGGTGACTCGATCGGCGACAACCCGGCCCGGGTCAAACAGATACGCGACGGCCTGACCGAAGCCCTGCGTAACCCCGACGACTACCCGACGATCATCCAGCGCCGGGTGCCGCGCCAGCTCAAGCACTTCGCCTTCGCGCCGCAGGTGACGATCCACAACGACGCCCAGCGTCCGGTGACAGTGCTGGAACTGACGGCACCGGATCGCCCGGGCCTGCTGGCACGGATCGGCGGGATCTTCCTCGAGTTCGACCTGTCGCTGCAGAACGCCAAGATTGCGACCCTGGGCGAACGCGTAGAAGACGTGTTCTTCATCACCGACGCCCACAACCAGCCGCTCTCCGACCCGCTGCTGTGCAGTCGCCTGCAGGACGCAATCGTCGAGCAACTGAGCGTCAATCAGGAACCGGATATCAAGCTTTCGCGCATCAGTATTTGATCCAGCAACTTCCCCCCTGTGGGAGCGGGCTTGCTCGCGAAAGCGGTGTGTCAGGCAACACATCATTCAATGACACACCGC
>NZ_JASCPO010000088.1:0-23364 GCF_029960145.1 Pseudomonas sp. PS01299
GGCTTGCTCGCGAATGCGGCTTATCAATCAACATAATTGCTGACTGAACGGACGCATTCGCGAGCAAGCCCGCTCCCACAGGAATGAAGTGAATCAACTACCCGTTCGGATCTTGTTCCACACCCGTGTGCGGATCCGGTCAATGTTCAGCGGCATTGCCTCCAGCGCAAACAGCTTGCCCATCATCTCCGGGCTCGGATAGACCTTGGTGTCACCCTTGATTGCCGGATCGATCAGGCTGTCAGCCTGCTGGTTGCCATTGGCGTAGTGCACGTAATTGCTGATGCCGGCCATCACGTCCGGGCGCAGCAGGTAGTTCATGAACGCGTAACCGGCCTTCTCGTCCGGCGCATCGGCGGGCATGGCGACCATGTCGAACCAGATGGCGGCGCCTTCCTTGGGAATTGCATAGCCGATGTCGATACCGTTCTTCGCTTCCTTGGCGCGGTTTTCCGCCTGCAGGATGTCACCGGAGAAACCGACCGCCACGCAGATATCGCCATTGGCCAGGTCGCTGGTGTACTTCGAGGAATGGAAGTAGCTGACATACGGCCGCACTTTCATCAGCAATGCTTCGGCTTTCTTGTAATCCTCGGGGTTCTTGCTGTGGGGCGGCAAGCCCAGGTAGTTGAGGGCTGCCGGCAGCAATTCCGGGCCGTTATCGAGGATCGCCACGCCGCACTTCTGCAGTTTTTCCATGTATTCGGGCTTGAAGATCAGATCCCAGGAATCCACTGGCGCGTTATCACCCAGCACCGCCTTGACCTTGGCGACGTTGTAGCCGATGCCGGTGCTGCCCCACAGATACGGAAAGCCGTGCTCGTTGTTCGGGTCGTTGACCTGCAAGGCCTTGAGCAACACCGGGTTGAGGTTCTTCCAGTTCGGCAACTGGCTCTTGTCGAGCTTCTTCAGTGCCCCGCCCTGGATCTGCCGCGCCATGAAATGGTTGGACGGGAACACCACGTCATAACCGGATTTGCCGGTCATCAACTTGCCGTCGAGGGTTTCGTTGCTGTCGTAGACGTCATAGGTGACGCCGATGCCGGTGTCCTTCTGGAAGTTTTTCGTGGTGTCCGGCGCGATGTAGTCCGACCAGTTGTAAATTTTCACCGCTTCGGCGGCATGACTAATGGAGGCGGCCAGCAGCAGCGGCGCCAGAGCGAGGGTTTTCTGGATCACGGGGTCGATTCCTGTAGTGGCTATTTTTGTTGGCAGGCAATCAAAGGATCAAACAATCAGAAAATAAGGACGTAGCTCTTGCGCACGGTCTCCTGGATATCCCAGATGCCGAGCGTGTTGGCCGGCAACATCAGTGCGTCGCCACCTTGTATGTGCAGGGTTTCGCTGCCGTCGTCCGGGGTGAACGTGCAACGCCCGGAGATGAAGTGGCAGAACTCCTGTGCGGTGATCTGCCGGCGCCAGCGCCCCGGGGTGCATTCCCAGACGCCGGTTTCGACGCCATCGTCGCGCTCGACGCTGGTGGTCGAGGCAATGGCGACCGGCTCGCCGAGTGGCACGGCGACCGGGCTGGATTCGTCCAGTTGCAGGCTGGCGGTGTTCTTGAACTGCGTAATGCTCATGGTGGGACCTGTCTTGTGAAGAAAACGGCGGTTAGTGCATGAAACCTTCCATGAAGCCCGCGACCTGACTGGCCAGCTTGCGCCGCCACGGGGCGCTGGCCGGGTTGGCCAGGGTCTGGTCTTCGTGGACGAAACTTTTGATGATCGCGTTGTAGCCAAGCCAGCGGCACGGCTCCGGCTCCCAGGCGCACAGCGCATGAATTCCGCCGTCCGGCAGCACCCACGGCTGATGCACCAGTTCGGTATCGCGCTCGAGAATCAGATCGGCCAGGGTGCGGCCGCCGAGATTGCTGGCACCCACACCCTCCCCGCCATAACCGCCGGACAACGCGATACCATTGGCGCGATCGCAGAGCATGTGCGGCTTGAAGTGCCGGGACATGCCGAGGTTGCCGCCCCAGGCGTGGGTGATCTGCACGTTTTTCAGCTGTGGGAACAGTTCGCCGAACAGATAGCGGCGCAGCTCGACTTCATCACGGGTCAGATCGAAGTTGTGGCGCAGTTTGCCGGCGAACTGGTAACCGCCGCGGGCGCCGAAGATCAGGCGATTGTCGGCACTGCGCTGGCCATAAGTGACCTGACGGCTGAACTCACTGAAGGCCTGGCCACGGTTGAGGCCGATTTCATCCCAGGTCGCTGCCGACAACGGCTCGGTGGCAACAATCAGACTCTGCACCGGCAACTGATAGCGACCCAGCGGTGGGAGCGTGACCGAATAGCCTTCGACCGCCGGCACAATCCAGCGACTGCGCACACTGGCCCTGGCCGTGCGCAAACTGCCGGACTGCCAATGGGTGACTGGGCTGTTTTCATAGATCTTCACGCCCATGCTCTGCACGGTGCGCGCCAGACCGCGCACCAGTTTCGCCGGGTGAATGGTCGCCACGTGCGGCGCATAAATGCCGCCGTAGGGTTTCGCCACACGAATCTGTTGCGCCAGTTGCTCGGGGTTCAGCCAGCGGTAATCGTTGTCGGTCAGGCCTTGGGCGTGCAGTTTGTCGAGGTATTCGCGCAGGCTGGCTTCCTGCTCCGGGTAACGGGCGGCGCAGTACAGCACCCCGCCTTTTCGGTAATCGCAGTGGATGCCCTCACGTTCGAGGACAACTTCCACTTCATCCGGAATGCTGTGCAGCAGATCAAACGATGCGCGGCGTTGTTGTGGCGAGAGGCCGGCGAGCAGTCGATCCTCGCCCAGCAGGTTACCCATCAGCCAGCCGCCATTGCGCCCGGACGCGCCGAAACCGGCGGTTTGCGCCTCGACGATGGCGATATCGAGACCGGGGGCGAGTTTTTTCAGGTAGTACGCGGTCCACAACCCGGTATAACCGGCGCCGATGATCGCCACGTCGACATCCAGATCCTGCTCCAGCGCCGGCCGCGCAATCAGCGGCTCGTCGAGTTGATCCATCCACAAACTGATAGTGCGCCACGCCGGCATGCAAGACTCCGCCACTGAAAACCTTCGATGGCGTCGATCCTAGTGTGTGACTTCAATCACTGTCTTGCGCGCGTGCCCGCAAAGAAATTTGTTTGGCGTAGGCCTTCGGCGACTGGCCGGTGTGTTGGCGGAAACAACTGTAGAACGCTGACAGCGAGTTGAAACCGGCAGCAAACGCCAGCTCATCGATGCGCAGCGGTGGCGTGGCCTGATCCAGCGATTTGAGCAAGTGCTGCAAGCGTGCCTGGTTGACGTAGCGATAGAAGCTTTGGCCGAGCACCTGATTGAGCAGGTAGGAAATCTGATTGCGGCTGTAGCCGCACTCCTTCGCCACCCGTTGCAGATCCAGTTCCGGATCGAGATACGGTTGCTGGCGTTCGAAATATTGCTGCAGATCCTCGGCCATGAAACTGATCTGGCGCGGCGACAGCCCCAAGCGACTGACCGCCGGGCGCTGACTGGGTGCGACAGCGCCGTTGGTTTGCGTGCGGACCAGCGAGGCGTATTCGTTGACCCGCCAGATCAGGCCGTCCTTGACCGTGATCGCTTCGCTGGATCGGAACGACACCAGCCCGTCGCCACCGCGCAAAGTCACTTCGTATTGAATGAACGCGGTGTTGCCATCCACGCGAATCCGGTCGCAATGCTCGAGCGCTTCGTCGGATTCTCGCGGCATGCTCACGCGCACGTACTCACGCAATTCGTCGAGGCCCAGGACCCGGTTCTGAAAGAAATCGTTGTATTGGACGTCCGGGTGATACAGCGCCATGACGCTGTCCAGATCGCGGTGCTTCCAGCTCAGGTGGTAGCGCATGACCGTGGCGGCCGTGGCCGGGGTCTGTTCGGGGCCGTCATCGTCGGCGTGCATAAAGGGCTCGGCGCAAAAGAACCGAGCTTGCCCAAGTTCGACAAAACGATCAACGAGCAAACCGTAGTGGCCATTTGGCGATGACTGATCCCGACGTGACTTACATCAAAAAACGCGCAGCAATCGCAAAATGAACTGAAAAATCTCACGGAAAATTCACACGCGGGTGCTACTTTTAACGTCACTGACCGGTTGAGCCAATGAAGGCTCTTCCCACCTAACATGAGCAAAAGGAAGCGCTCGATGAAGAAGGCGGGCAACACATGAATAAAGGCTCCAGTAAAGTCACGTTTCCCAATGCGTGCCAACTGATGCGTTGGCACTTTCATCCCATGGGTTTTGAGGCAACGATGGATGCGCCGGGCAGCATGATTGCCCGTCTGTTTGATCGTGCCAGCGGTGAAACCATGATCGCCATCGCCGGTATTCCTTGTGCGACGGTGATGAACGCGGCCGATGTCGAGCGCATCATTGAGGCTGTGGAAGACGAACTGGAGGCTTTCATTCCTCCGGAATCTCTCAAGAGTTACGCATAAACTATTGTTTTATATAAAAAAGCCCGCCAATTCAGGCGGGCTTTTTTTGTGCTTGCGTGCTACGCGTTTTGCGGCTGTTTTCGGTGATCGACGAAGTATGCCTTGCCTTGGGCAACCCGATCGGACGCCCTTGGCATGTTCACCGCCTGGGTATCCTGCGGCTCGACGTACCAGTAGCAATGGCTGACCGCCCGGGTGATACCAACGTAGGCCAGCCGCAGAATCTCGTCCTTCTGCGCCGTGTCATAAGGCTCACTGTCGCCAGCCTTGCCCAAGCCGGCCATGCGATACACCTGATTCTTGTAGGGCGAACTGGTCAGGTGCTGGCAGTCACCGAGCAGGAACACCGCATCAGCCTGCAGCCCCTTGGCGCTGTGGTAAGTCAGCTGTTTCAGCCGTCGCGCTTCGTACGGCAAGCTCGAATCAACATTAACTACAGGCTGAATATGCTGCTCTATCAATAACTTATCGCTGCTTTTTCGATAGAGCATCAAGATCGAATCGCCACGATTGTAATGTTCAGCCAGGCGCTGTCCCAAGGCCTGATCATCGCGCTCCAGCACATTGACTGGCTGCAATGCCTTGGGAGCACCGCTGGCCTTGGCCTTCTTGCCGGGGATTGCCGGCGCGGCGCGGACGATGTGTTCGGCAGCATCGATGATGTGCTGATGGCTGCGATAGTTGTCACTGAGCATCACCCGCGTGGTGCTCGGTGACGGGAATTCCTTGTTGAACTCCATGAAGTAACTCGGCGAACTGCCGCGCCAGCCGTAGATCGACTGCCAATCGTCGCCGACACACAGCAACGAAGAACGCTGCGCACCCCGCCCGACATGCATGGCCGGGCCGCGACTGCGGATTTCCGCCAGGCTGGCGCGGATCCACGAGACGATTTGCGGCGATACGTCCTGAAACTCGTCGATCATCAGGTGCGACATCGGTCGCAGCAGCTCATCGCTGAGCAACTTGAGGTTCTCCGGCGAATGTTCGCTGAACAGCGCGAACATTCGGTTGTAGGTCATCACCGGCGGCTTCTGATCGAGCAAATGATCTTCCAGGGCACGCCAGAACAGGCTCAGCGCCTCAAAGAAGAATCGGTCCGGGTCGTCTTTGGCAAAACTCATGCGGCCGACGGCATCCGGCACGTCCAGCCCAAGGTTTTCGATAAAGCCGGCCGCCGCAACAAAACAGTCCAGTAACGGCGCCGAAACCAGTTCACCTTTGACCTTGTAATCGAACCCCGGACCGGCGCTCGCATCGCCAGCCAACGTCGACAGAACCCGCTTTGACATTTCATAGCTATCCAGCCAAATCAATGGCTTACGACAGAAAGCTTGAAACAGGGTGCGCTTCACAGCCCATTCAGCACGCACGCTAAGTTTGGCGTTTGGACGGCAGATTTGCGGGTTTTCCCGGGGATCGAAGCCGAGCACCACCCAGGTATCGAGGCTAGGAATGTACCCGTGGCAGTGAAAGGTCGAACCGTTGATCTCGAACGTCTGCCGGCTGGGCTCAATGCCCTTGATCGGCCAGGCACCGGCGCGAAACCACAGGTCTTCGATGGCATCGCACAGTTCTTCGTCGCGTTTGGCTGCCAGTTCGGTCACCGCCATGCGCTTCTGCACGTCCGGGTGATCGCGCTCAAGCTCCTTGAGCTGCAAGGCAGCCTTGGCCAGTGGTTGAATCAACTGGCGGAAACGTTGGTCCTGATTGAATAACCGGTGGTAGCACGCGTTGAGCTGCTGGCGCTGGGCATCGTTGATTCGCAGATCGAACGGGTTGCTGTCGACCTCCTCGTCAGCGCCTTGTGGCCGATTGCTTAGATTTTCAAAAGCCTGCAAGCGTTCGAACCCCGGCAGGCTGCGTACCATCGGCAAAATGCGTGAGTGAAAGGTGCGCACCAGATCCCGCGCGTGTTTCAGGCTCAATGGCCGCCCCCAGAGCGCGAACATCTCGATCAGCTTATTGATGAAATCCTTGCGCGACTCGCGGGTGAAGGTCACCACGGTCATTGAATCCAGCTCAAAGCCCAGATAATGCGTGAGCAGCAGAATACGTAGAACCAGCGTGGTCGACTTGCCTGCCCCGGCCCCGGCGATCACTGAGGTCGAGGGAGTGTCACTGAAAATCATCTTCCATTGAGCGAGGCTTGGCTGGGCATGCGCGGGCAACAGGCGCGCCACATCGGCTTTCATGCGCTTCTTCAGCTCGGCGCTGAGTGGCAGACGCCAGTCGTCGAACAGATGATTATCGACGCTCGGCGGACGATGCTCGGTGCTGCGACTGTCACGAATCAACAGCACCTGCCGGCCTTCTTCCAGGCCTTCGAGTTTCCCCTCCTTGAAGCCGTACTCCACGCCAGCGGTGTGTCCGCTGCGAAAACCGTCCGCCTGGCCGTGCAGCCACGACGCACGGTGTTGAGCGCGCAAGCGTGTCAGGCCATGGCCGAAGAAACGTGCGGCGAGACGCTTGAACCATGGCATCTCGGCCAATGGACGAAGTTCGGGAGGAAGATCGGGAGTGTGTTGCGCCACGCTGAGGGGCTCCAGTGTGTGAGGCTGTTGGGGGCTATGGTGGCTTTATTTGCTCATGAGTTCTAGCGAAATGCTTACAGCTCATTGGTTTAGGCGATGAACTGAAAGTTGCGTGAGATTATTTTGAGCCGGTTTCCCATCAACGGATTCGATGAGAATGCCGCACTTTTTACGCTTTTTCTCGATGGTTGACTGATGGATGATGCCCGTCATAACCGACGGTCTCGCTTCATGGCTTTGGCGTTACGCCCCATGACGAACCTTTTCAGGAGACGATCATGCTTGAACTCAGACCTTTCAATACGCTGGGCGGCGCTCACCACGGCTGGTTGGATGCCCATCACCACTTTTCGTTCGCCGAATACTACGATCCGCAACGCATGAATTGGGGCAATCTGCGGGTGTGGAATGATGACGTGATCGCCGCCGGCACCGGATTTCCGCTGCACCCGCACCGCGACATGGAAATCATCACCTACGTGCGTGAAGGTGCGATTACTCACCAGGACAACCTGGGCAACAAGGGCCGCACTGAAGCAGGCGACGTGCAGGTCATGAGCGCCGGCACCGGCATCGCACACAGCGAGTACAACCTGGAAGACAAAGAGACCCGAATCTTCCAGATCTGGATTCTGCCGACGGAAACTGGCGCGCCACCTTCATGGGGCGCTAAACCTTTCCCCAAAGGCCAGCGCGAAGGCTTCGTGACCCTCGCCAGCGGCAAGGACGGCGACGATCAGAGCCTGCGCATTCGCGGTGATGCGCGGTTGGTCGCGGCCAACCTCAAGGCCGGCGAAACAGCTGAATATCAGTTGGATGCCGGTCGTCGAGCGTATCTGGTACCCGCCACCGGTCTGATTGAAGTCAATGGCTTGCGCGCACAAGCTCGAGACGGTGTTGCCGTCGAGCATGAGTCAATACTGACTGTGACGGCGCTCGAAGACAGCGAAATCGTGTTGGTGGATCTGGCTTGATCACCTGATATGCAGGTAAAAAAAGGGGCGACCGTCATGGTCGCCCCTTTTTTGCAGCTTTTGTGGCGAGGGGATTCATCCCCGATAGGCCGCAAAGCGGCCTTCTTTTCAATGGAGCGAACTGCTACGCGGTCCATCGGGGATAAATCCCCTCACCACAGGAAGAACTCACCTCCCTGAAGATCACTTGGTGCTGATTGCGCCATCCACCAGCGTTTGCGCTTCAGCCACCAGTTGCTTGAGGTGGTCATCGCCAATGAAGCTTTCGGCGTAGATCTTGTAGATGTCTTCGGTGCCCGAAGGACGTGCGGCGAACCAGCCGTTTTCGGTCATCACCTTCAGACCACCAATGGCCTGATCGTTGCCCGGCGCATGGCTGAGAATGCTCTGAATCTTCTCGCCTGCCAGTTCGGTCGACGTTACTTGCTCCGGCGACAGTTTGCTCAACAGCGCTTTCTGCTCAGGGTTGGCCTTGGCGTCTACGCGCACCGAGAACGGCTCGCCCAGTTCATCGGTCAGGGCGCGATAAGCCTGGCTTGGATCACGCCCGGTACGAGCAGTCATTTCCGCCGCCAACAACGCCGGAATCAGGCCGTCCTTGTCGGTGCTCCACACGCCGCCATCCTTGCGCAGGAACGAAGCGCCAGCGCTTTCTTCGCCACCAAAACCCAGCGAGCCATCGAACAGGCCATCGGCGAACCATTTGAAGCCGACCGGCACTTCGTACAGACGACGCCCCAGCCGCTTGGCCACACGATCAATCAGACCACTGCTGACCACGGTTTTACCCACGGCGGCGTCGGCGCGCCATTGCGGACGGTTCTGGAACAGGTAGTCGATAGCCACCGCCAGATAGTTGTTCGGTGCCAGCAGACCACCCGACGGGGTGACGATGCCATGGCGATCGTGATCCGGGTCGCAGGCGAAGGCCACGTCGTAACGCTCCTTGAGACCAATCAAACCTTGCATGGCATGGCTGGACGACGGGTCCATACGGATCTGTCCATCCCAGTCGACCGTCATGAAGCGGAAAGTCGGATCGACCTGCTTGTTCACCACATCCAGATCAAGACGGTAATGCTCGGCAATCGCCGACCAGTAGCGCACCCCTGCTCCGCCCAACGGATCTACACCCAGACGCAGCTTGGCGTCACGGATGGCATCGAAGTCGATCACATTGATCAGGTCAGCGACGTAGGTGTTGAGGTAGTCGTGACGGTGGGTGGTGCTGGCCTTGAGCGCCTGCTCGTAGCTGATGCGTTTGACGCCTGCCAGCTTGTTGGCCAGCAGCTCGTTGGCCTTGGCTTCGATCCACTTGGTGATGTGGGTGTCGGCCGGGCCGCCGTTGGTAGGGTTGTATTTGTAGCCCCCGCTTTGTGGCGGATTGTGCGACGGCGTAATCACGATGCCATCGGCCAGGCCCGAAGTGCGGCCACGGTTGTAGCAGAGGATTGCATGCGAAACCGCCGGTGTCGGCGTGTATTCGTCACCTTCGGCGATCATCACGGTCACGCCGTTGGCCGCCAGCACTTCCAGCGCACTGGCCCCGGCCGGGGTCGACAGCGCATGGGTGTCGATACCGACGAACAACGGGCCGTCGATGCCCTGGGCTTCGCGGTACAGGCAGATCGCCTGGCTGATTGCCAGAACGTGCCATTCATTGAAACTCAGGTCGAAGGAGCTGCCGCGATGCCCGGAAGTACCGAACGCAACACGCTGGGTGGCAATCGAAGCGTCCGGTTGGCCGGTGTAATAAGCCGTTACCAGTCGCGGGATGTCGACCAACAATTCTGCTGGTGCCGGTTTGCCCGCAAAAGGACTGATAGTCATGCAAAACCTCTGAAATAGAGTGGTTCAGGAAATACAGCGCAGTTTACTGACAGTTCGACCGCAGCGCGACGGGATCTATCCGACAGATTTCAACGTTCATTCCAGCGGCGCCAAGCGCAACGCCTCTCCCAACCTCTCGAGCGCTCCGCCCAAGCCGCTCTCTCCGTGATCCAGCAGGTTCAGGCGCAGATGCCGACGGTGCAATCCCTGCAAGCTGAACAGTTCGCCCGGCGCAATCAACACCTGTTGCCTGAGCAGGCGCTGAAACACATCGCGCATATCCACCGGCCGCCGTGCCCGCACCCAGACCGTCGCCCCACCTTGTGGCTCGACAACCTGCAACGCTTCGCCCAGACGTTCGCGCAACAAGTCGATCATCGGCGTACGGCGTTCCTTGAGGAGCCGGCGAAGTACGTGCAGATGCTGATCGACCCGACCGTTTCCATACAGCCGGGCAATGGCTTTCTGGCGAACGGGCGACAACCGGAACGAGCGCATCAGAAAATGCCGCTGCATTTCGTGCTTCCATTGGCGCGACAACACGTACCCGTAAGGCGCTTCGATACCGATGAATTTCTCGAACGTGGAGAAGACCAGCAGTCGGTCAGGGTCCAGTTGATCACGCAGACGCTCGACGCCCGTTGCCTCGCCCAGTTCACCGTAGCAGTCGTTTTCCAGCACCCAGGTGCCGTGCTCGCCAAGCAGGCCGGCGATCGCGTTGCGGTTATCCGCTGGAACCTGTGTACCGCGCGGCATGCACAGGCCCGAGGACAGCAGAATCAGCCGCACGTCTTCGGTCTTGAGCAATGTTTCCAGCCGCTGCGGCTCCAGCCCGCCACAGGCCTGCAACGGCAGTTCGATTACACGCACCTCAGCCGCCTGCAGCAACCGCAGTATCACCCAGTCACAGGGCGACTCGACCAGAATGGTTGTGTGCCTGAGCTGCAGAACGGCCACCAGGATCTCCAGCACCCCGCGCATATCCGCGCCGATGTAAACATCCTCGGCGTGCCAGCACTGCTTTGGCGAGGTGGTATAGCGGGCCGCCAGGACGGCGCGTAATTCCAGTTCACCACAAGGCTGGTCGAGCAACGGCGGCTGGCGGGGATACTGGCGCAGCAGCTCACGCTCCAACAACAGCAATGGACTGTCCAGTGACTGCAGCGAAACCGGATCATCAGCATTCAACAAACGCATACCCGGGTGCCGCGCGTTGACATAGAGCGTTTCGAGCAGATCATTGCTCATGGCAGGTGGCGTCCCCCCCGAAACCGCCGTGGCGTAATACCCGGACTTGGCCACCGAATAGATCCGCCCTTCCTTTTCGAGCAACGAGTAAGCGTATTGAATGGTCGAGATCGACACGTTCAAGCGATCTGCCAACTGACGCAGCGATGGCAGCCTTGAATTGCCATCGCAAGCCGACTCGGCCATCAAGCGCATCAGGTATCGATAGACTGCCTGGTAGGCGAAACCGGATTCCCGTGCAGCCTTCATGAGGCGGACACCATAACCGTTGGTGCGCCCAAGGATCGCTCGCTCACTTCATCGTTCCACTGACCGGTCACCCACGCCGGAGCCATCGAGGCCTGCCGCGTCGAGTGCGGTCTCCAGTGTTTGCCGGGCCGCACCGTGCGCTGGCAAGGGTTCCATGGCGTAGAGGTGGCCGATGAGCCGAACCGGTAAACCGCTGACGTCCATCATCCACTGCATTACCTGCTCCGGGCCGTGCAGCCCCTGCATGGCCCGATGCAAATCAGGCAGCGCCACCAACATGCCGGGATGACAGCTGCGCAGAAACCGCTCGAGCCCGGCTCCACGCTCGATGAACGGCGTGAACAGCAGGCAGACCCATTGTGCTTCGTTCAGACCGTAAGTCTGGTGCAGCCAGCTCGCCGCTGCTTCGCGCAGTTCTTCCGTGGTCTGCCGTTGCCCCAATCTTGCGATCATCTGCTCGCAGACCGGTTCCGGCACCCGCTGCAGCTGCATGTTCGCCAGCATGCGCTGGACATGTTCCGAGAACCCCGCTTCATAGCTGCGATCGCTGAGGAACTCGGCTTCCAGGCCGCGTAAATGGGCCTCGATCAAAGGGTCGGCGTATTCGCCCTCACCCTGGTGAAACACCCATTCCTCTGCCTCGAACCCCAGAAACTCGCTCAGTAGCGGCCAGCGTTCTTCAAGATTGCCGACCGCCATGTCATGAATGTCGACAAATGTCGTGCGACGACATGACTCGAAGCCACCCTCGGGACGCCAGCATTGCCGCTCCGATTCGGAGTAAAAACCGCGATACAAATCCCCTCCCAATCCGTCCAGCAAAGCGAACAGCTCATCGAACGTCCCGGAATTCGGCGTCAGCGCCCCGATACCGGCCTTCTGCACGGCCCGGTCCAGGTCTTCGACAAACTGCTTCTGACGACGCGGCGATTCGCTGGCCAGCCAGGCATCCACGCCGTTACTCCAGCGAGCAATCTGGCCGTAAAATTCGGCCCAGGCCAGGCAGGCGTCGTCCCGCCACTCAAGCTTCTCGCCCCTGGCACGTCGATGCCCCATCATCAGCAGATTGGTGCGATGGGCGTCCGCGCTGTCCATTCCGAGTGGCGCCAGATGGTTGAACGGCAACACTTGTCGATGTTCCACCATGAGCAACTCGACACGGGGGTCGTCATACAGAAACAAGGCAGCGAAGCTGCGGTGCATGTTGTTCAGCGCCGCCGTCCCCGATTCGCTGCGGCGCAAGGTGGCCACACGTAACTGGAACGTGGCGGGGGCGCGGCCGGCAATACTCAACTGGGCGGCGCGCAGCAGCGCCAGCATGTAGCAACTGTCACGGGTACCGGATGGCGTCACCATGACCTTGTATTCACCCATGCGCTCCATTCCGCCGGCGGCGACCACCAGACGCTGGATCAGCAACTGCAGCGCTGTGCGCTCGGCTCTGGAAAAGAAACTCAGCAGGCGTTGCAATACTTGCTGGTAGACATAGTTCATTGCCTGATCATGAATCGTGCTCATCAGTACTTCACCCGGCATAAAAAATTCATATCGCGCATCAGCGATGACGCTGGCGCAATAAATTCATCAATAAGTAATAGACGATCAAATACTAACACTTATGATTTTGAAGTTATTTGAAACACTTGACGCAAGGAAGTCAGCAACCCCACCGCCTCAGACAACGTAAACCCCCGTCAGCATTGAGTTTTTTCTGATCAGAAAATATCTGAGGAAACTTCTTACAGCGTCCCACGAACATTGAGTACAACAAAAGCAGAACAACAATAGGAAATGCCCTACAGTCATTAAACAAAAACCGCTATATCCCCCATGAGGGGAAACGTTAAACGCGAAATGAAAAACAGAATGCACAGACATGGCTCATTCCTTGAGATGAAAGTAATCATTCAATTATCAGGGCTTATATGGCGAATAGAAGATACAGATGGCAGACAAAAACCGGTTCAGATGCACAACCGGCCACGCACCATGCTTGGTCTGTCTGATTATTTGCGAGAGGTAAAAACGCAAGAGTCCGTGGGGCCACGGACTCTGTTCGGAGGGCGTTACGCGGGTTCGACCTGAAGGGCGACCCGTTCGCGGCATGGGCATTCGTCCATGTAGCGATGTGCTTCGACGAACTCGTTGAACGGGAAGACCCGGGTCTTGAGCGGCAGCAGCACACGGTCGGCCGTCAGCTGATTGATATCACGCAGGGCACGCTGCAAGGCGACTTGATCCTGAACAATGCCCAACTCGGGTTTACCAGTGAAATTACCGATGCAGTGCACAAAGAACTGGATGTTTTTCTGGAACGCCGCACAGGCCGGAAATGGTGTCTGGTTGCCACCCTGAAGACCATACAGGACCAGGCTGCCACGCGGTGCGAGGACATCGCCGAGCAACGACATCTGCGGGCCGCCAAGACCGTCGAACACCACATCGACACCACGGTTGTCGGTGATCTTGTTGATTCGCATCAACAAGTCTTCTTCCTCGGTGACGATGACTTTCTCGGCACCCAGCGACAGCAGGTACTCACGCTCATCAGCGGTTTTCGTCGCGGCAATCACCCGCACACCCATGGCCTTGCCCAACTGGACAAAGGACGGACCGGCGCAATGGCTGGCATCAGTGACCAAGGCAAACTGCCCTGGTTTGACCCGCGCCAGATCGGCGTAGGCGAAGTAGGCGATCAACAACGGCGTGTAATGCACGCTGGCCTCAACCGGGCTGAGCACATCCGGATAACGGGTCAGCGCGGTACGTGGCAGCACGATCTGCTCGCCATACACCGGGTAATCGTTCGGGCTTTCGGCCGGGAAACTGGCCACCTTGTCGCCGACCGACAGATCGTCCACACCGTCACCGACGGCGGTCACCACACCGGCCATTTCATGGCCGAGACCGGACGGCAGGCGTGCCTGGGACGAGGCCAGGTTCTGACGCCAGAGAATGTCGTACCAGCTGATGCCGATCGCCTCGACACGCACCTGCACTTCGCCAGGACCTGGCTGAGCGGCCGCATGCTCTTCGCATTTGAGCACCTCGGCCGGACCAAACTTGTGAAAACGGATCGTGCGGGACATCGCAAACCTCGTCAAAGTAACCTCTAATGCCCTGAACTCTATCTGGGCTTTTGACCCAAGACTATCAGTGGCTATTAATAGTCGACATGCCTGTCATTGATTCCGCAGTATGGACGGCATTGGCAAAATCGATGAAAAAATGCCGCCACCGGCTCAGTAAAGCTGAATTTAGCGGTGCAGAGTACCAGCCTTTCCCCGTAATATTCATGCCGGCCATTGTTCTCATATGGTCGCTCTCGTCAAGCTTGATGACTCTGCCAGGACTCCAGATGAATCGTAATGACCTGCGTCGTGTCGACCTGAACCTGTTGATCGTATTCGAAACATTGATGCACGAACGCAGCGTGACCCGCGCCGCCGAGAAGCTGTTTCTTGGCCAGCCGGCGATCAGTGCGGCGCTATCACGGCTGCGCAGCCTGTTCGATGACCCGTTGTTCGTGCGCACCGGACGCAGCATGGAACCGTCCGCCCGCGCGGTGGAAATCTTCGCCCTGCTCTCCCCGGCGCTCGACTCGATTTCAACGGCTGTCAGCCGCGCGGCGGAATTCGACCCCGCCACCAGCACTTCGGTATTTCGCATCGGCCTGTCCGACGACGTCGAATTCGCCCTGCTGCCGATGCTGCTCAAACGCCTGCGCGCCGAAGCACCGGGCATCGTCCTCGTCGTGCGCCGAGTCAACTACATATTGATGCCGGGCCTGCTGGCCTCCGGCGAAATCTCCATCGGCGTCAGCTACACCACCGACCTGCCGGCCAACGCCAAGCGCAAGGTGCTGCGCCGCAGCCAGCCGAAACTGCTGCGCGCCGACACCGTGCCCGGCCCGCTTAGTCTGGATGACTACTGCGCGCGTCCGCATGCACTGGTGTCGTTCGCCGGTGACCTCAGTGGCTTTATTGATGAAGAGCTGGAGAAACTCGGGCGCAAGCGCCACGTGGTGCTGGCCGTGCCGCAGTTCAATGGCTTGAGTACGTTGCTCGCTGGCACTGACATTGTTGCGACCGTGCCGGACTACACCGCGGATGCGCTGACGGCTGCCGGCGGTGTGCGGGCGGAGGATCCACCGTTGCCAACGCGTACGTTTGAGCTACATATGGCTTGGCGTGGATCGCAGGATAACGATCCGGGGGAGCGTTGGTTGCGGTCGCGGATTCAGATGTTTTTCGGGGATCCTGAGAGTCTGTAACGGAATTCCACTAAATTCCATAAAACCGTTTAATAACAACAAGTTATTGGCCAATTACGTCCATGGCCGTCTGTCTAAATCCAATGAATTCCACGACCCATGGGGGCATAATTGGGGGCAAATTTCGGTTCCTTAAAAAGGATGCCCCCACAGATGCCCCCAGATAATGCGGTTGTTTTCAAACGAAAACTCAGCGATGCCTTGATCCGCTCACTGACCGAACCTGGCAAACACGCCGATGGCGAAGTTCCTGGCCTCTACTTGGAGGTGAGGGCGTCGAGTAAGGTCGGCAAATCCCCTTCCAAGGTTTGGCGATTGAAGTATCGGCTGCATGGGAAGGAAAACCGCTTCTCGATCGGCGCTTACCCCGACATTAGCCTCAAGGAGGCGCGCGACATTGCCCGCGGCGCACGCCGCGACGTGGCTAACCACACCGCTCCGCTCAAGGCCAAGACCGCCAAGATCGAGGCACAGTTGCTCAATGAAGAGCGCACCTTCGCTTACGTGGCCGAGCAATGGTTGGCATTCAAGTCTGCCGAACTGGTGACCAAATCCATCTCGGGCTTTACCGGAGCGCTGAACAACCACATCTTGCCTGCCATTGGCAAAAAACCGATCAGCGAGATCAAGTTGGAACACATCACTACGATCATCACTGAGTTGCGCCGCCAGCGCACCATGGCCATGGCCCGGCGCGTGCGCACCATCATACGTGCCGTTCTGGGCTTTGCCGAAGGTCGCGGCTGGGTGGAGCGCAACGTGGCGCTCAGCAACATTGAGGAGTTGAAGATTCGCCACATTGTGACCAGCAACCCGGCGATCGAAAGGCCATCCGACCTGGGCAGGTTTCTTCTGCGCCTTGATGACTGCAACGACGGCAGCGTTGCCGCGGCAATGCGCCTGCTGGTCATATTGCCCGTCCGCCCAGGCGAACTGGTGCAGATGCGATGGGAAGATGTCGACTTGGTGGGCGCCGATTGGCGTTATGTGGTGAGCAAGACCAAGCATCTGGACAAGAGCAAACACATCGTGCCGTTGCCTGAGCAAGCCTTGATTCTGTTACGCGAGCTACATAGAACCCGCGTGGTGGATGAAGAAGGCAAAGGCTGGGTGTTCGTCTCGCCGGTCTATCCGGGTCGCCCCATCAATCCGACCTCCATGCTCAAGTCCTTTCAGCGTATCTGGCCGGAGTACAACATTACTGCCCACGGCTTTCGCGCGACCTACAGAACCATTGCCCACGAGCACTTGGGTATCGATCCAATCGTGCTCGAACTTTCGTTATCTCACCGAATGCCGGGTGCGCTCGGGGCAGTGTATGCACGGGCTCAATTGCTGGCGCAACGCCGAGAGGCTGCCCAACAATGGGCGAACTACCTAGATCAGTTGCGTCAAAACGCGGCGCGAATAACCACAGATTGACGATACAGCGAATACAAATCAGGAGATTGTAGCGGGAAACGAGACTCGCATCTAGCGTCCTACCCATTGAAATCTAAGGGGTTTCCCTTCTTGCCGAAGTAGGAAATGATCAAACCCAGCAGTCGCTGGTCGTCTTTGGCGAGTACAGATTGCGGCTCAGACAGCCAGGCGTAATAACCGCTGGGATAGACTTTCAGCGTCAGGCAAAGCCGTCGAATGGAATAGTCGCCCGCGCGCTGCTTGATAAAGGCCTACTTCAGCCGCACTCCTTGGCAAAGTACGCGGCGGCCTTTTTTAAGATGTCTCGCTCTTCAGTGACCCGCTTGAGTTCGGCTCGCAGACGACGCAGTTCAGCGTGCTGATCGTCGTCCTGCTGCCGTTCTTCTTGAGGTTTGCTGTAGCGCTTTATCCAGGCATAGAGGCTATGCGTCGACACGCCGAGACGGGCCGCTACCTCAGCGACAGGCAGCTTCTTTTCGGTCACTTGATTGACTGCTTGGATTTTGAATTCTTCGGGATAACGCGGGTTGCTCATGGCACCTCCTGATTGGCCTCATTTTAAGGCATGGAGGTGTCTACGAAACCCGGGGCGATTCATTTAGTAGATTAAGTATCATCATCGGAAGGTTACACAAATGCTGAGAATCTTTGGTCTGAGCATTTGCCCCGTGTGAGTCTATGACTAAATACGGGGCTCGGTCTTCCAACATGGCAGCTCAGCCTGAAGCCGATCTAACCACTAATGGTCCGGCTAAGCACTCAGACGAGCCGTCACTTCATTTAGCTGCCCTGACAACCCGTGAAGGTTGCGGCTTGCTGCTTCGGTGCGCTGCATGTTGTCCAGGTTGGTACTGGCGATCGTGGTGATTTCGGTGAGGTTGCGCGAGATGTCTTCCGCCACCGAGGTTTGCTCTTCGGCGGCGGTGGCAATTTGGCGGTTCATGTCGCGAATGGCTTCCACGGCATGGGTGATGCGCTCTAGCATCGCTCCAGCCTCATTTACTTGCGCGACACTCTCTTCACTGCGCGACTGGCCACTTTCAATCGCCTGAGCCGCGTCCACCGCGCCGGTTTGCACCGTTTGGATGATTTGGTTGATTTCGATGATCGACGCCGCCGTACGCTGGGCCAGGCTTCGCACTTCGTCGGCCACGACCGCAAAACCGCGTCCGGCTTCACCGGCACGGGCCGCTTCGATCGCCGCGTTAAGCGCCAGCAAATTAGTCTGCTCGGCGATGCCGCGAATCACTTCCAACACCTTGCCGATGCGGCCACTGTCGGTTTCCAGGCGACGGATGACCGTGGCTGTGTTGGCGATCTCGCCACGCATTTGGGTGATGGTGTGAATGGTGCCCCGCATGACTTTTTCGCCCTGCTGCGCGGATTGGTCGGCATCATCCGCGGCGCGTGCGGCATCGGCTGCGTGACGCGCCACTTCCTGGGCGGTGGCGGACATTTCGTTCATCGCCGTAGCCACCTGATCGGTACGGTTGAACTGCTCGTTAGTACCGCTGGCCATGAGACCGGCGATGGCGTTTAACTCGCCACTTGCGCTGTCCAGATCCTTGGCGCTGCGCTGCAAGCGGTTGAAGGTTTCGGCGAGAAAGTCGCGCAAGGTGTTGGCGGCCATGGCCAGTTTGCCCAACTCGTCTTCACGGCTGCTGGCCACGCGTTCGGCAAATTTCCCTTGGCTCAGTTGCGCCACGTAGTCGATCAGCTTGCGGATGGGGTCAACCAAGTTGCGGTTGATCAGCCAAAGGCTCAACAGGCCGATCAACAAACCCGAGGCGAGCATCACGATAATCCCTAGCATCACAGTGCGCTTGGCAGCGGCGCTGATTAGCGTCGATTGCTCGGTGCCTTGCTTGCGCAGTTCGCCGACAAGTTCGCTCATCTGATCGCTGGTGGCACGGTCCACTCCTTTGACGGCGGCGTCGCCTGCGGTGGGGTCTGCACCCGCCGCGATATAGGCGTCGCGACCTTTCTGGTAAGCGCTGCCCAACTGACGGTGTTCGTCACGCAGGCGTTCGATGCGAGTCTTGAGTTGGCCGTCCAGTCCTTTCTGGTTAGCCAGTTCGCCGAGGATCCCCTGTACGTCGCGCTGACGTTCTTCGAATTGCTTCCAATATTTATCCAGGTCTGCCGGCTGCTTGCCCCGTAGTAATACGTTTTTCCATTCCTGAACCTGCACCTTGAATTGCAGGTTGGCCTCGTCGATCAATTGCGAAGTGTGCAGCGGACCTTCGATTAAGTTGGCATAGTTTTGCACGCCGCTGGACAGGAAATGAAAGCATGCTAAAGCAATCAGCAACATCGCTAATAGGCTGCCGCTCAGCAGTGCGAGGATCTGAGTTCTCAGGGATTTTTGCAGCATCGGATGATACTCATGACAGGAATTAGGTGCGCCTGGTTGGGCGTGAAAGACGTCCAAACATCCCTGTCTGCGGTTCCGGTTCGTGGCCGGAACCGTGCAAACTAACAGCTGAGTCATCGGCGTGCCAGAGCGGTTCTTGAGGCGAGCCCGACCGACGGTGCCTTGTAGATTCTCGGTTATCGTCCTCCCCATGATTTCTTTTGGTTTGGAGATCAGATGAATGACAGCTTTTGGCCCAGAGTGTGTAAAAACGCCTTCGCGAACTCTTGCTATGATTTCTGAGGATTTCATCGCAGGGATCGCCCATGAAGCGCTTTATCCAAGGTGAACATCGAGGCCAAGGCACCTTACTTCCCGAGAGCCTCGACGACTACGTCAGCGATACCAATCCGGTGCGGGTAGTCGACGTCTTCGTCGACGAACTCGACCTGGTCAATCTGGGTTTTGAAGGTGCCATTCCAGCTGATACTGGCCGGCCGGCTTACCACCCCGCGATCCTGCTGAAGATCTACATCTACGGCTATCTCAACCGCATCCAGTCGAGCCGACGTTTGGAGCGAGAATCCCAGCTCAACGTCGAACTGATGTGGTTGACCGGGCGTTTGATGCCGGACTTCAAGACCATCGCCAACTTCCGAAAAGACAACAGCAAGGCCATCAGAGGCGTCTGTCGCCAGTTCGTTGTGCTATGTCAGCAATTGGGACTGTTCTCGTATCAGCAGACTTGGGCCGTCATGTATCTATCGTTGTAATCATCTACACGATGCCTGCGTGAGGGTGATTTTCTATTCGTCTAGAACGATTCGACCTCTGAAGTTTAATAGTTTAATGGCGTTCAATACTCAGAAAACTCGTGCCTTGGGGATAAGCGCCGAGATTGCGGTCATGACTAAATCGCGTTAGAGTTAAAGATTTAAGCACCAGTAACAACGTACTATTTTTTGTTGTATCTCTACCCTATCGTCGCTCCAGATTTTTAAATGCTAGACCGTGCTCAGAAAAAACATAGCCTTCTCCTTTAACGGTCTGGATCGGGCTGTAGTTTTTCTCACCGCTTAGTTTTCGACGCAATCGCCCTATGAGCACCTCGATAACATTTGCTGTGGTGTCATAACTATTTGAGTGTAGATGCTTTATTAAAGCGGATTTAGATAGTATAATTGAACTATTACGAACTAGATACTCAAGCAGTCGATATTCAGAGGCGGTTAGCTTGACCGTGACGCCTTCAACATCAACCTGTTTACGATACACATCTAACATTAAAACTCCTGCTTTAATTGTAGGGGGCGACAACTCACAACATCTCCGGACCAAAGCTTTTATTCGTGCATCAAGTTCATCTAGCGTAACGGGGTTTACTAAATAGGCATCCGCACCTGAGTCTAATGCTTGAGCCGCGTCTTGCCAATGTCCTATGTCGGCGAGAATAATTATTGGAAATCGCTTTCCGTGGTTTCGTATATTGTTTACGAATCCATAATGGCTAGATTCTCTCACGCGCTGATTGATTATTATAATTTCATACGCGTTTTTGTTAATTGCGTGCATACCTTGATCGAACCCTAGTACCGTGTCGACACTGTACCCACTAGCTCCTAATTTATTGGGAAGTTCGTTTTGTGGCGAGTTGAAATCTTCAATAATAAGCAATTTCATTGGAGATGCCTCCAGACTCGTTCGAGCCGCTTGTGCTGGCTCATGACAATATATAATTCTTTTCAAGAATTTATTTAGATTGGTTCAATCTTTTATGAAGATATTGGAGAAGATGGATATGCATCCAAACGCCCACCCTTTGCATTGTAAGGTGGAAAATCAGGGGGGGGATGAACGTGTGGCTGCACCTATTTCTGCCATCAGGACATTTATAATATTTTGTATAATCCTATAAGCCGTTCTGGGCTTGTAACTTTTTACATTTTTTTGCGCGAGGAAGCTTTAAGAAACATTAGACCTTATAATTATTTTAAATTTTATCCGAACTACGCTCTGAGCTTCATGAGGATATTTAAGTATCCTATTCAAACTGGTCGAGCCGGCGGCACTCTACTACCTCCGACCTTCACGCTGTTTGTTAGCGCCCTTCGTTATAATGCCTAGTATTCGCAAACATCTGTACTACCCAGTACCTTTCTGGTCAGGTTGAGTGCAAATAGATGATCAGATGGAATACAAACGGGTGGTCAAGTCCACGCAATTAAACAGTCATCTGCATAACGCACCATCTGCATTTTTGGGGCTGTTCATTTTGCATTGTGAAACCTCTTCCCCAGCATCGCTCACAACCGGTTCTTCACCATGCGCGCTAACACAGGGGATATGATTAGGCATCCTCATTCTTGCCCCCGAAAGGCCGCCGAATGCTCAGGCACGCTATTGGTCGATGGTGGAAAAATATCATTTCCCGTTCGTCGAACACGATAAACGCATACCTGAAGCCGCCCAGAGTTTAGGCACAGGTGCTCCCTAGGGATGCAAAGACGCTAATTGTTCTTCCAGTATTTTTGCATTTCTAAAAACAGAAATGAGGCGGTCCATGTGATGAGAACCAGACCGGTCAGAGCCTGCAAGCCCGTCAGAAACTTAAGATTTCCCACGGGAGTGATATCTCCGAAACCTATTGTGGTGTAGGTGATGAAGGAAAAGTACACACAGTCCATGAAAGAGCCATCGAACCGGCCTATCAGACTTCCCCATTCTCCATCGCGCGTCATCAAGTAATAGGTCAGCGCAAAGCACCAGACTTCGATGGCGTGGGCGAACAGGGCGCCCAGCACCCCCACTACCATCTTGAAACGGTTCCACACCCCGAGCTGCGGTAGCCAACTGTTCAGCCGCAACAGGCATTCATAGTGGATGACCACAGCAATGATCACCACCAGCGTATTGATCAGCGTGACCGCCAGCATGAATTATCTCCGTAAGACCGACTGTAATGGATACGGTCAGCCGGGAAGCGCTTGGAGCGTTGATCGGCGTCCTAAGCAGAGGAATCAAGTCGCTCATGATGGCAGTCTCAAGCAAGTTCCTTGGATGCAACATTTAGTGAATGGCGACTAAGAGTTTTAAGTTAGAGCAACAAAAAATCATTAAAATTTACAAATAAGGCTTGAGTCAGCGCTATGAAAAAATTCCTACCTTACAATCAATTTACAAACATTTTAGGCCACATCGAGATGAATCAGATACCCGATTCAGGGTTTTCAGTCGGATAGTAAATAAGCAGTTTCCAACAATGATCATCTGGACTAATCCAAAACCATTTAGGGCTTGCATTAACTCATTAGAGGCTGTTCGTGACGCTACAAATTAAATCTGTCCTGTTGACTACTCCCACCGAAATTACCTGTATCACTGCGTTTGATCGAACCATAAAACCGGCAGCTAACGCCGGATCGTTTTTGCATATTGGTCGGTCAAATATTTCTTCAGTATTTTTCGGCCTATAACAACACTAGACTATTATCCGGCGCGTCCGCACTGGCTGGAGTAGATCGAACGGGATGTGGACCTCCACATACATAATTACCGGGCAAGAACCATCGCAAAATATCCAAAAACCGTCAGCAAAATCCCTGATATCGCATACGCTACCGGGAAACCGATCCACGGCACTGTGCTATCGATTTCCTTGGCTGCTTCGCGCGCAGGCCCCGAATGACTGCGCGCCCCCGCCACACCTCCCATGAGAATCGCCGAGTTGATCTTGAACACATGAAACCCCACAGCCCAGACAATAAAAGGCGGAATCGTGCATGCCACAAACCCGAGCAAAAAGATCTTCAACGCAATGATCGCGCTGATCTGCGAAACCAGATTCGCCCCGGCATTCACCCCCACAATCGCGACGAAAAAAATCAACCCCATGTCCTCGAGGATGTTGCGTGCCGCGTTCGGCGTATTGCCGAAAAACCGCACCCGCGACACCAGCGACGAAACGATAATCCCCGACACCAACAACCCACCCGCATTACCCAGGCCAACCGCTGCTCCGAATGCCGGCACCTGAATCAGGCCGATCAACAACCCCAGGAC
>NZ_JASCPO010000089.1:0-23298 GCF_029960145.1 Pseudomonas sp. PS01299
AGCAAGCCCGCTCCCACAGGTATCAGGTTGCAACACAACCAGGTGAGCAACCACAAATCCTGTGGGAGCGGGCTTGCTCGCGAAGGCCGCGACTCGGTTGTTAGTCGGTTGCCTATACTGCGGCCTCAGCAAGCCCAGACTTGCCCCTCATAAAAAACCTGATCGAGGCTCCCCATGCATCCGCCCATCCTCAACCTGCACCAGGTCGAACTCGAATCCCTGCCCGAAGCCCTCGCCCCGGAAGGCGAAGCCGCTGGTCGCTATCAGCAACGCATGGCGCGCATCGGCCAGCAGCTTGGTGCGCAGAGACTCGGCTATCGGTTGTACGCCTTGCCGCCAGGCATGCGCGGCAGTCCGTTTCACAGCCATCGGGTCAATGAAGAGATGTTCTATGTGGTGGCCGGGGAGGGCGAAGTGCGGCTGGGGGCCGAACGCTTTCCGATTCGTGCGGGCGACGTGATCGCCTGCCCGCCAGGCGGCCCGGAAACGGCGCATCAGATCATCAACACCAGCGACGCGGAACTGCGTTACCTGGCGGTCAGCACCCAGCAGCAACCGGATATCTGTGAGTACCCGGACTCCAACAAATACGCGGTGATGGACAACTTCAAAGTCGATGACCAAGGCAATGCGTCAGGCTTCGTTGCCGTGGCGCGGCAGGCGGATGGTGTGGATTACTGGGATGGGGAGTAAATAGAGATCTTCGGCTTGGTGCAGACCCTGTGGGAGCGGGCTTGCTCGCGAATGCGGTGTGTCATTGACAGTGATCGACTGACACAGCCCCTTCGCGAGCAAGCCCGCTCCCACCATAGGATTGGGGGTGATTATTCGAGGCGCGCCAGGCGCTCTTCCAGTGCGGCAATCCGTGCTTCCAGCTCTTCGATTCTCTCCACGGAAACGCCGCTGGTCGCGCGCTCTCCAGGATTCTGCCGCGCCGCCAGGATCGCCTCGATATCTGCCGGATCGCCCAGCGCATGGGTGTAGCGGTCTTCGCGCTGACCGGCCTGACGTGGAATCAACACCGCCAGCCCGCGCGCGATCAGGCGCTCAAGCTGATGCACCACTTGCTCGGCATCTTCGAAGTCATGCATCCGGCCGCTGCGGGTCAGCAGCTCATTCACTGTCTGCGGGCCACGCAGGAACATCAAGCCAGTGAGAATCACCTGGGCCGGCACCAGCTCCAGCGCCTTGTCGAGCTTGTGCTCCCAGCGATCGGCGCGACTGCCCATGACCAGTTTGGCGTAACCGTGGCTTTCCAGCGCCCGCAGGCTCTGGCCAACCTGGCCTTGAGTCAGGTTCATCACCGGCTCGCGGCTGGTTTTCTGGTTGCAGGCCAGCACCAGTGCGTTGAGGGTCAGCGGGTAGGTTTCCGGGCTAGTGGCCTGTTTCTCGATCAAAGAACCCAGAATGCGGATTTCCGTGGCGTTGAGCCGTGGTTCGTCGGTGGTGGTTTCAAGTTCGGTGGTCATCGCGCGTTCCCTCTGCAGTCGAAGGCGCCTAGCCTAATCCTTGGCTAACAAAAGGCAAGCCGTGTGGTCATCAAGCATGGCTATAATCGCCTCCACGTTCCACCCAGCCATCATACGAGACTGCCATGACCATTTCCCTGTACGCCGCATCCGTCCCGGTTTTTCAACAAATGCTCAACGCCCTGAGCGATGTCCTGAAAAAGGCTGAGGCCCACGCCACCGAGAAAAATATCGACCCGAACGCCTTCCTGCAAGCACGCCTGTACCCGGACATGTTCCCGCTGGTGCGTCAGGTGCAGATCGCCGTCGACTTCGCCAAGGGCGTTACTTCGCGTCTGGCCGAAGTCGAAATCCCGAAATATGACGACACCGAAACCACCTTCGCCGAGCTGCAGGCGCTGATTGCCAAGGTCCTGGCCTACATCGGCGAGATCAAGCCAGAGCAGATCAACGGCAAGGAAGGTATCGAAATCGTGACCCGTCCGGGCACTCCGAAAGAGAAGCGCTTCAGCGGCCAGGCTTACCTGCTGAGCTACGGTCTGCCGCAGTTCTTCTTCCACATCACAACCACCTACGCGCTGCTGCGCCACAACGGTGTTGAAGTGGGTAAACGCGATTACATGGGCGCGTACTAAATCGTTAGAAGCCCTCACCCTAGCCCTCTCCCAGGGGGAGAGGGGACTGATCGCGTTGTTTGTTCGAGATACGCCGACTTGATCTATCGAGTCGAACTCAAGACTTGAATGCGACAAAGATCGGCTCCCTTTCCCCCTCGCCCCTTGGGGGGAGAGGGTTGGGGTGAGGGGGGAAAGATCTCGGCCACAAAAAAGCCCGCCAGGGTTCACACCTTGGCGGGCTTTTCATTGCAGCAATTGTTACGCAGTGCGCTGGGCTTTCGCCTCTTCACCCAGGCACGCCGCGGCGGTAAACAGCACATCGGTGGACGAATTCAACGCCGTCTCCGCCGAGTCCTGCAACACCCCAATGATGAAACCGACCGCCACCACCTGCATGGCAATCTCGCTCGGGATACCGAACAGGCTGCACGCCAGCGGAATCAGCAGCAGCGAGCCGCCGGCCACGCCCGAGGCGCCACAGGCGCAGATTGCCGCGACGACGCTGAGCAGAATCGCGGTTGGAATGTCCACGGCAATCCCCAGCGTGTGCACCGCGGCCAGGGACAATACGGTGATGGTGATCGCCGCGCCAGCCATGTTGATGGTTGCCCCCAGCGGGATCGATACCGAGTAGGTATCTTCGTGCAGGCCCAGGCGCTTGCTCAGTTCCAGGTTGACCGGAATGTTCGCCGCCGAGCTGCGGGTGAAGAACGCGGTGATCCCGCTTTCGCGCAGGCACTTGAGGGTCAATGGGTACGGGTTGCGACGGAGTTTCCAGAACACGATCAGCGGGTTCATCACCAGCGCGACGAACAGCATGCAGCCCAGCAGTACGCCCAGCAGGTGCGCGTAACCGATCAGTGCGCCGAAGCCCGAGGTCGCGAGCGTCGAGGCCACCAGACCGAAAATGCCCAGGGGGGCGAAGCGAATCACCACGCGCACGATCAGCGTCACGCCATTGGACAGGTCGCCGAGCACTTCGCGGGTGGTGTCACCGGCGTGGCGAATTGCGACGCCCATGCCGATCGCCCAGGCGAGAATGCCGATGAAGTTGGCGTTCATCAGGGCGCTGACCGGATTATCGACCACGCTCAACAGCAGACTTTGCAGCACCTCGGCGATGCCGCCTGGCGCGGTGACTGAAACGTTGTCGGTGGATAACACCAGATGCGAGGGAAACGCCATGCTGGCGACAACCGCCACCACCGCCGCAGCGAATGTGCCGAGCAGATACAGAAACAGGATCGGCCGGATGTGGGTTTCCTGGCCGTGCTTGTGGTTGGCAATCGACGCCATCACCAGCACGAACACCAGAATCGGCGCCACGGCTTTCAGTGCCGAGACGAACACTTTGCCGATGAACGCCGAGCCTTTCGCCGCTTCCGGGGCGAACAGCGCCAGAGCGATACCGGCAATCAGGCCGATCAGGATCTGCGTGACCAGGCTGAGGTTTTTCAGGCGTTGCAATAGAGAAGGGGATGAAGCGGTCATAACGGCATCTCTGATTTTTTATAGGGTGCAAGGTTGCGTGAAACCGGTGATACATCGGGGGGCAGGTCACCGGCACGAACCGAAAGGGCTGACGCGCCATCAACGCTGTTAAACAGGCCGCTGAATAGGGTGTACGTTTTTCAGGGCGCGGACTTTATCACAGCGTAGGCGTTATCCTTCAGGCCTGTGACGATCTGCCACCGGATTGATCGGCAAGTCGGCAGGTTTGTGCAAGTCAGCCCGGAAACACTCTGTTAAGATTCGCCATCCTCATTTTCATAGTCTTCCAGCGGGCCTCTTGGTCATCGCTGGTGTCGTCGTTTTGCTGGAGTTGCTCATGCTGTTGCCCATTCTTCTGTTGTCCGCCGCCGGATTCACGGTGCTGACCACGGAATTCGTCATCGTCGGCCTGTTGCCGGCCATTGCCCGCGACCTGGCGGTAACCATTCCGCAGGCCGGTTTGCTGGTGACTCTATTCGCTTTCACGGTGGCGATGTTCGGTCCATTTTTGACCGCGTATTTCGCCCGGTTCGAGCGGCGCAAGTTGTTCATCACGATTTTGATCATGTTCGGCCTGGCCAACACCGTTGCGGCGCTGGCGCCGAACATCTGGGTCATGGCCATCGCCCGGTTGATCCCGGCGCTCGGCCTGCCGGTGTTCTGGGCCTTGGCCAGTGAGACGGCTGTAGACATCGTCGGCCCGGATCACGCCGGCCGCGCGATTGCGAAGATCGGCTTCGGCATTGTTTGCGCGACGGTGTTCGGCATTCCGGTGGGCACCTTGATTTCCGATGCGTTCGGCTGGCGCAGTGCGTTCGCGATTCTGGCGGTGATCGCTTTCGCCAAGGCCTTGCTGCTGTTTGTTTACCTGCCGAAAACCAGTCTGCACCAGCATCAGGTCAGTTTCGCTTCGCAGTTCAAGATCCTGCGCAACCCGCTGATGATCGGCCATGTGCTGTTGTCGATTCTGGTATTCAGCGGCATGTTCACCGCTTATACCTATCTGGCCGACATTCTTGAGCGTCTGGCCGGGTTCAACGGTACGGTGGTTGGCTGGTGCCTGATGGGCTTCGGTGCGGTCGGGCTGATCGGCAACTCACTGGGCGGTCGCGCGGTGGATCGTCATCCACTGGGCGCCTCGGTGTTGTTCTGCGCGTTCATGATTGCCGGCATGGTCTCGCTGGTGCCGAACATTCACTCGACGGTGGGGCTGGCGGTGGCCATGGGCATCTGGGGTATCACCCAGGCTGCGTTGTTCCTGGTCAGCCATGTACGCTTGATGAAGGCCGCACCGGAAGCGCCAGCCTTTGCCGCCTCGCTGAATATCGCCGGGGCCAACCTCGGGATCGGCCTCGGAGCGATGATCGGCGGTCGAGTGATCGACAGTGCCGGCCTCGGCTTTCTGGGATTTGCCGCTGCCGGGTTCATCCTGCTGTCGGTGTTCCTCGCCATGGTGCTGATGACGCTCAATCCGCGCGAAGCGTGCGCCCAGGCGTCATAACGCGGTAAACAGCTCGCGTCGGGCACCTTCGGTAATCGCAACGATGCCGGGGTGCTTGACCTTGCGCTCCACCGAAATGGCATAGAACGACTCGGTCACCGCGTCGGTCTGGCCAATCACTTCGACGCCGTACTGGCGTTTGACTTCATCGGCAATCACGCTCGGACCGATGAAGATCCCGCTGCCCGATTGGCCGAAGGCCTGCATCAGGGCGCTGTCATCGAACTCCCCGACGATTCGCGGCTGGATCTGCTGCTCGGCAAACCAGCGCTGCAAACGGCTACGCACCACGGTTTCCGCCCCGGGAATCAACAGCGGTGCGCCGTTGAGGTTGCGCGGAAAATCCTGCCCGTATTGCGCCGCCAACTTCGTGGTGGCGAAGAAACTGATCCCACATTCGCCGAGCTTCTGGCTGTAGCCCTTGATGTCGAGATGCGATGGCATCGGACTGTCGGAAATCACCAGATCCAGGCGCTGGATCGCCAGATCCGCCAGCAGGCGTTCGAGTTTGTCTTCGCGGCAGGTGATGCGCAGTGGCTCGTGCAGCTCCATGGTCGGCGCGATCAGGCGGTAGACGATGGATTTGGGCACCACATCCGCCACGCCGACGCGAAACAGGATCTGCTGTTCGTTGGGCTGGGCACGTAGCATCAACTCCAATTCGCCGCCTAACTGGAACATCTGCTCGGCATAGGGCAGGGCCTGACGCCCGGCTTCGGTCAGCTCCAGCTGACGGCCGACCCGTTGAAACAGTTCGATGCCGTAGGTTTGTTCGAGCAGCGAAATCTGCCCGCTGATGGTTTGTGGCGTGAGGTTCAGCTGTT
Organism: Pseudomonas sp. PS01299; assembly: GCF_029960145.1. Lineage (NCBI taxonomy): Bacteria > Pseudomonadati > Pseudomonadota > Gammaproteobacteria > Pseudomonadales > Pseudomonadaceae > Pseudomonas > Pseudomonas sp. PS01299. The sequence continues at coordinate 5,903 of NZ_JASCPO010000089.1, forward strand.
CGCAGGCACGCACGATGCTGCCGGTCTTGGCGACCACCCAGAAGTAATGCAGTTGTCGGTAGTTGAGCATCGAGCAATGGCCTCTGACTGGATTGCGCAGTGTTCGTTAAAACCGAAGTATAGCCGCTAAAAATACGAATTTTCCTGAAGTGTTTGTCTCCCTAGAATGCCCAGCCATCGACGGGCGGTCTGTGACCCTGTCTGTTCATTCGAAGGAAGGCCTCATGAAATACACAATTCCAGCGTTGATGTTTACGTCTTTACTGCTTATGGCCGGTTGCGATCAGGCCGAGAAAAGCGCCCAGCAGTTGATGGGCAAGGCCGCCGAAAGCGCCAAACAGGCGATCGACGACACGCACAAGGCTGCTGAACAAGCACTCAGCGACGCCACCGGCGGCCTGATCGAGAAAAAAGAAACACCGGAAAAAGACGCGGAAAAATCCGAATCTTCCTCCAAGACCATCTAAACCGTCTTACACAGAGTCAGGACTGACCCATGGAATATCTGTTAGAACTCGCCGCCAGCCCCGCCGCCTGGGTTGCTTTGGCCACACTGGTGGTGATGGAGATCGTACTCGGCATCGATAACCTGATCTTTATTTCGATCCTGACCAACAAACTGCCCGTGCAGCATCGGCAGAAGGCGCGTCGAATCGGTATCGGCATGGCGCTGATTCTGCGTCTGGCTCTGTTGAGCACCATCGCCTTCATCGTGCAGTTGACTGCCCCTGTGATCGAAATCATGGGCCAGGCGTTCTCTTGGAAGGACATGATCCTGATTGCCGGTGGTCTGTTCCTGGTGTGGAAAGCCACAACCGAGATCCATCACAGCATGGACCCGGCGCCGGAAGACCCGAAAAGCGCAACATCGACCGTGACCCTGGGCTTCGCTGCCGCGATCGGTCAGATCCTGATGCTGGACATGGTGTTCTCCATCGACAGCATCATTACTGCGGTGGGCATGACTGAGCACTTGCCGATCATGGTGATCGCAGTGGTGGTCTCGGTAATGGTGATGCTGTTTGCGGCTGAACCGCTGGCCAAATTCATCAACGACAACCCGACGGTGGTGATGCTGGCGCTGGGCTTCCTGATCATGATCGGCATGACGCTGATCGCCGAAGGCTTCGGCGCCCACGTACCGAAAGGTTATGTGTACGCGGCCATGGCGTTCTCGGCAGCGATTGAGGTGCTGAACATGATGTCGCGTCGGGCGAAGCAGAAGAAACTGGCGCAGCAGGCGTAAGCGCTGACCAGCCAAAAGCCCCCTGAGCGCCAAGCGTTCAGGGGGCTTTTTTATGGGCGGAACGTTTGCAGTATCAATGTGCGGTCGCGTGCCGTGCGTTGTGCTTTTGCGGTTTTTCGACCGCCACAGGTGGCTGCGGGTGATGGTGGCGCCGCGAAATCCGCAGCACGCCCCACAACATGGCAGTGGCCACGGCCAGCCAGCCGGCGATCAGCATTACGATAGTCATGGTCAGGCTCATCAGTGCCTCCTCTTTGCCCTGCGTCGGGCACTCACTTTTTCAATTCGCTCTGTTTCAGTGACAGTCTAGACAATGGGGTGTTTCAGACTATTGACCAAAGGTCGGTAATGACCAATCAGTTCGCTCTATGCAAACGATCGGTCTGCGGTTTAAGGCTATACCGCAGGCGTGCGCCGCCCTATGATCGCAGGCGTTGCCGGAACACGATGACCGGCGTCTGATGAGAGTGACGATGGTGCAGGTATTTTCTCGATTGCGAGGGGCGTTGCTGGTGGCCGGTTGCGTGGCCGTGTTGGCGGGGTGTGCGGGCAGTGTGGCGCCGCAGGTCAAGCGCCTGCCGGAGCGGGTCGAACTCAGCGGCACGTTCTATCGCGGCGAAGCCAATCAAAGTGGTCCGCAAGTGCTGGCCAGCCTGTTGTCGCAGCAGGGCATCATGATCACCCCGGGCCTGCTGGAAAAACCGTTGCATCTGCCGGGGGCACAGGATCAGTTGCAGCAGAATCTGCAGAACCTGGCCCGTGATTACGGCATGGTGGTCTACCCGCTGGACAAGAACCTGCCTGCCTTGTTGACTCAGGTGGCGGCCGGTTATCCGGTGATGGTGCGCTTTAGTGAAGGCTCGGCGTTCTGGGCTGAACCGCGTTACGCGATCCTTTCCGGTTATGACCGGCTGAAACAGAAGGTGCTGTTGCGCGCCGGGATGAATCGCCGCGAACTGATGAGTTTCAGTTCCTTTGAATCCGCCTTCGAAAAATCCGGCGGTTGGGCAGTACTGATCCAGAAACCGTCGCAGATTCCTGCCGAAGTCGACCGCCAGCGCTGGCTCAAGGCCGCGGACGAGCTGGCGCAGGCCGGGCAGGAACGTGAAGCGGCGCAAGCCAGAAAGGCTTTGGCCGCACATTAAGGCTCCGTTCGTCATCTGCCGGGCACCCTCACGCCCGGCAGGCCTCTCACTGATAGAGCCCGAATGTGCGGGTGAATCAGGAGGCGAGCATGGCAGATTCCCCATCCCCGAAAGGCCCACACTCAAGCGAGCATTCGTCCGGTCATGATCTGGGTTTCGATCCGGATTCACCGGATCTCGACGATCCGCAAGTTGATCCGGTCGGCCCCGCCAAGGCGCCGCGAGACGTGCAACCGGACGACGACAGTCAGCGACCGGCCAAGCCCTATGATCCGTTGGCCGATCTGAAACCATGAAGTGAGGTGCGTATGAGTACCGATTCCAGCTTCGACGATAAAAAACCGGACAGCGTGCCGACCACGCCTGAGGACGACGTGGATCCTGTGCTGGATCCGGACAGCCCGCTGCGCGATCCGCTGGCGCGACCTAATGTGCTGACGCCAGATCCGAGCGCTGGTGACGGCATTCCGGACGACGACAAAATGCCGTTACCCAATGATTGAATAACGGGTATTTAACCGCTGGCTGAATACCTCTGTGGCGAGGGAGCTTGCTCCCGCTGGACTGCGCAGCAGGCCTTTTCTGTTAAAAAAGAAGGTCCTCTACGCGCCCCAGCGGGAGCAAGCTCCCTCGCCACAGTTGGATATTTCTGGTTACTTGGAGGCTTCGACCACGCCGCTCTGGCGCGACTTGAGGTTTTTCTCGGCCTTGTATTGCTGCGCAACTGCCGGAACGCTGGCGCTACGACCGGTTTCCATCCAGCTGCGGATACGGCTGGCATCGGCAAAATGCGTGTACTTGCCGAACGCATCGAGAATCACCAGGGCAACCGGGCGGTTGCTCATTCGCGTCACCAGCACCAAGCAATGACCCGCCGGGTTGGTGAAGCCGGTTTTGGTGATCTTGATGTCCCAGTCAGCCTTGTTCACCAGGTGATCGGTGTTGCGGAAACCCAGGGTGTAATTGGGCTTGCGGAACGCTACGGTTTTTTCCTTGGTGGTGGTCAGCTCGCTGAGGATCGGATGCTTGCTCGCGGCGACCAGCAGTTTGCTCAAGTCGCGGGCGGTGGACACGTTGCGTTCAGACAGCCCGGTCGGCTCGACATAGTGCGTGTTGGTCATGCCCAGCGCTTTGGCCTTGGCGTTCATTGCGGCGATGAACGCGGCGTAACCGCCTGGATAGTGATGCGCGAGGCTGGCGGCCGCACGGTTCTCCGAGGACATCAGGGCAATCAGCAGCATCTCGCGACGCGGCAGTTCGCTCTTCAGTTTGACTCGGGAGAACACGCCTTTCATTTCCAGCGTGTGGCTGATGTCGACGTCGATCCATTCGTCCATGTTCTGGTGCGCTTCAACCACGACCAGTCCGGTCATCAGTTTGCTCACCGAGGCGATCGGTACGATCACATCCGGGTTGCTCGAATAGATGACTTTATTGGTCTGCAAATCCATGAGCAGGGCGCTGCCGGAGGCGATCTTCAGTTGCGAAGCGTCGCGTGGCGCGGCGGTGGTTTCAGCGGCGTTGACGGTTGGCGTGACGAACGTGCCTGAAAAAGCAAAAACCAGGCTCAGGATCGAAAGACGAATTTTCACGCGGGCGAACTCATAAAGGTTGGATATTCCGTTAGTTTGTAACGGGTTATTTCTTCAAAGCGTCGCATTCTAGGAGTATGGCTGAAGATCTGTCGATGGTTGTTTGAATGACCTGAAAATCTCGTGAAAAGGCCTGTAAAAAGAGGGGTTTCCGGCGAACGGTTAGTGTTTTTTCTCAGATACGAAAAACCCCGCACAAGGCGGGGTTCTTTTATTGCGGAAAAACCTCTCAGGCGTGCAGGGTTTCTGCCGCGTAGAGGGTGTTTTCCAGCAGGCAGGCACGGGTCATCGGGCCAACGCCGCCGGGGACCGTGATCCAGCCGGTGCGGGGCAAAAGATCCAGTGTGATCGTTTGATGTTGGTATGTTAGACGCGAATCCAGTCCATTTTTGCATGAAGAAGGCAGGCAGGCCCGGCGCTAGGCCGGGCTTGTATCCAGGCTTAAGTCCAAGGTAGCGCTTTGAGCATGTACCTAGGATTGCTCGAGCCTATTCTTCTCGCGGTAACCTGGATGGTCACTTGAGTATAGAGATGCCCATTTATGTCATTGGGGCTGGCTATTTCGCTAGCAATTCTCCCGTAAATCACTTCGCCTCCAACAGTTTTGAATTCGAAAACCCTTTTATCGGGCAGTACTCCTACGAATGTACCAGTAAAGGTTTCATCATCCTCTTTAATGTTGTCCCGGCTTAGACGCGCCTTACTGCGGCGAACCTGTTCAACGTCAGAGAATTGGAACCTGCGTGTGTTCGTTGTCAGTGCGCAAGACGCATCATTCTCCGAAAGCTCACTGAGGAAATCTGAAACGGCGGCTATCGCTCTATCGGCCAAACGAGAGACTGGCTCAGACAGTTCTTCATCGCTTTTTGTTGTGGCCTCAAGCAGTTCGGTAAGAATATCGATTGCTTGTGATACAGGCGTAGTGCCCTCTATATCAAGCTGTTTATCAGCAGGTATTTCTTCAAGCTCAAACCCGAAGGAACCCCGGGCTGGTCCAGTAATCAAGAGCTGGTTGCTTAGCCGGTTAGGTATAGGCCCTTTGTCCGCGAGTGATCCTGAAACCGAAGCTGCGATCGCTGTTATCGCGACGCTGAAAGCTTTAGTCGCTGTGGCGCCGAACTCAGCGAGCACGCCATGCGTGCCCCAAACAGGGACGCCACGATAGGTTAATCGGACCTTCGCTGGTCGATAAGCATGCTTGCCGTTGTCCTCAAGAAAGGCTCGAGCCTGTTCGATTCTTGCTTGTATCGACATAAGGGTAAGCTTACTTATGCCTGGCGCTGTCGCTTGCTTTTCAAGGAAGTCGAGTTCCGCGGCCTTGTGGGTGTATTCAGATCTGTTCATGTTCAAGCTCCTGCCGACGTACCGCTAGCAAGCTTTCTGCATCTATATCCTGAGCAGGAGAAAGGTCAACTTTCAAAAACCCTTTCCACTGTCCGGTACGTCTGTGAGACCACATGCTGTACCAATAGGTGGTCATGGCTACCAACGACTCGGCTGGATCAGCCAGTGATTGGATATAGAAGTCGATCTTGAACTCTTGCTTTAGATTAGCCCGGTCGCCACCAAGAAGGTTGATATCGTAATCTCCAAGCGAATCGAAAAACGCATCGCTAACCGGTGCGAAGGTCACGACGTCAATATCTCGCGGAGGGCGATGTTCCAACATCTCAATGTCTTCAGTAAAGCTGCCATCCAGCCACTGAAAGCCGCTATGTATGCCCATCCTATGCAACTCTGCTCGATGAGCGAGATATCCAGCCAAAATATCACACCGTTCCGGACTGGTAGCGAACCTATCGACCACCTGCCCAAGGCTCACCTCGTAAGGTGCTCGGTCAAACCCTGTTGGGTCATCCTCGTTAATGGGAGGTAACACCCCCTCAGCGTTCCATTCTGGTATCAATCCAGCCTCCGTGCATTTCGTAGGTCCAGTAAGCCATCTCGCAATGAAAAAACCTGACACGCCACGATACGCCCAATTGCTATGTTCTCGCATTGCAGAAGTGCTTCAGCACATTAAATCCAGCGCGACGATGCCGCTTTTTCAGTCATCGAGGTAGCAATTAGGTAGCAGACCTTTGATGTAAAAAGAAGCGTAGCGATTTGAAGTATTAAAAAACCCCGCACAAGGCGGGGTTTTTTTCTTGCTGAAATTACGCCTCAGGCGTGCAGGGTTTCTGCCGCGTAGAGGGTGTTTTCCAGCAGGCAGGCACGGGTCATCGGGCCAACGCCGCCGGGAACCGGAGTGATCCAGCCGGCGCGGGGCAGGGCGGTTTCATACACCACGTCACCGACCAGCTTGCCGTCGTCCTGACGGTTGATGCCGACGTCGATCACGATCGCGCCTTCCTTGATCCACTCACCCTTGACCAGTCCCGGCTTACCGGCGGCGACCACCACCAGGTCAGCGCGACCGACGTGGCCGGCCAGGTCCTTGGTGAAGCGGTGGGTGACGGTCACGGTGCAACCGGCCAGCAGCAGTTCCATCGCCATCGGGCGGCCGACGATGTTGGACGCGCCAACCACCACCGCATCCAGACCATAAAGGTCCACGCCGGTGCTTTCCAGCAAGGTCATGATGCCTTTTGGGGTGCACGGACGCAGCAACGGAATGCGCTGGGCCAGGCGACCGACGTTATAAGGATGGAAGCCATCGACGTCTTTGTCCGGGCGAATGCGCTCCAGCAGTTTGGAGGCGTCCAGGTGCTCGGGCAGCGGCAGTTGCAGCAGCACGCCGTCGATGGCCGGGTCGTCGTTGAGGCGATCGATCAGATCGGTCAGCGCTTCTTGAGTGGTTTCGGAAGGCAGGTCGTAGGCTTGAGAGAGGAAGCCGACCTCTTCACAGTCTTTACGCTTGTGCGAGACATAAACCTGAGAGGCAGGATCGCTGCCGACCAGGATCACCGCGAGGCCGGGAGTGCGCAGGCCTTGCTGGCGACGCTCGGCAACTCGTTGGGCGATCTGCTGGCGCAGGCTGGCGGCGATCGATTTGCCGTCGATTAGTTGTGCAGTCATTGCGCGTGATTAACCATCGAGAGGGGAAAAAAAGAGAACGCATTCTCGCATGTCAGACGGTGAGGGCAAAGGCGCTTGGTCAGCAAATTCCCCTAACTCCTTTAATTAAATGAATTTTTTTCAAAAAGGATTTGACGACCTTGGGAGCGCTCTATACTATTCGTCGCACTTGTCGGGCACAGCCTAGCACTGGTTAAGAAGGTTGAGCGGAATTAGCGTTCTGCGAAGCTGGAAAGCATTTAGTTTGTAGTCCTCCAAGAGTACAGATTAATAAGGCGCCCGTAGCTCAGCTGGATAGAGCATCCGCCTTCTAAGCGGATGGTCGCAGGTTCGAGTCCTGCCGGGTGCGCCATTAGGCAGCTTTGGCACAAGTAGCGCGATATGGTGGGCGTAGCTCAGTTGGTAGAGCACGGGATTGTGACTCCCGTTGTCGTGGGTTCGATCCCCATCGTCCACCCCATATTTCGAAAGGCGCCAGATGTAACAATCTGGCGCCTTTGCTTTAAAAAGCTTCATCTGCGGATGTGGTGGAATTGGTAGACACACTGGATTTAGGTTCCAGCGCCGCGAGGCGTAAGAGTTCGAGTCTCTTCATCCGCACCAATTAAAGCTTCATTCATGCCGCAGGTCTGATGAAGTTCAGCAAAGAAGTTGAATGGCTTTTTTGTGACGCAATATGGTGGGCGTAGCTCAGTTGGTAGAGCACGGGATTGTGACTCCCGTTGTCGTGGGTTCGATCCCCATCGTCCACCCCATATTTCGAAAGGCGCCAGATTTAACAGTCTGGCGCCTTTTTTGTTTTACGGCTGGTGGTTTGTCGCGCAGCGTTTCGGGTCGAAGGGCAGGGCGTTTCGTCGTGTTCAGGGGCTTGCTGTCAGCGTGCCGACCGCCGGCCATGTTCGCGGGATCAGCCGTCAGGGAGATGGCTCGCAGTCTCTTCTATATATAGAAGCGGTTGAAGCAGAGCCTTGGCGTGATGGTCTTTATTCGTCTTCGAGGTGGAGTGCATTGCTGCATTCACACCTATAAATGGCCTGCTGTTTTTTTACCCGTTTTCAGTAGGGTGACTTCTTGAGTTTGACCCACTAGAATGCATGCCCTTGATTCTGGGGTCGGAAACGGCCGGCTAACGTCTGTGCAACGAGGAATATCCATGCAAGTTTCTGTTGAAAATACTACTGCTCTTGAGCGCCGCATGAGCGTCACCGTGCCGGCTGAGCGCATTGAGAGCCAGGTCAACAAGCGTCTGCAGCAGACTGCCCAAAAGGCCAAGATTGCTGGCTTCCGTCCAGGCAAAGTGCCAATGAGCGAAATCAAGCGCCGTTTCGGTGCTGACGCTCGTCAGGAAGCTGTTGGTGATGTCATCCAGTCCTCCTTCTACGAAGCCGTGGTTGAGCAGAAGCTGAACCCTGCCGGTTCGCCTTCGATCGAGCCGAAGTCGCTGGAAGCTGGCAAAGACCTGGAATACGTTGCCGTATTCGAAGTGTTCCCTGAGTTCACCGTTGCCGGTTTCGACGGCATCACTGTCGAGCGCCTGAGCGCTGAAGTGGCTGACGCCGATCTGGACAAGATGCTGGACATCCTGCGCAAGCAGAACACCCGTTTTGAAGTGGCCGATCGTGCCGCTCAGAACGAAGACCAGCTGAACATTGATTTCGTTGGCAAGGTTGACGGCGAAGCCTTCGCTGGCGGCTCGGCCAAAGGCACTCAGCTGGTGCTGGGTTCCGGTCGCATGATCCCGGGCTTCGAAGAAGGCCTGGTGGGCGCTAAAGCGGGCGAAGAGCGCGTTCTGAACCTGACCTTCCCTGAGGACTATCAGAACCTGGACCTGGCCGGCAAAACCGCCGAGTTCACCGTGACTGTAAACACCGTGTCCGAGCCGAAGCTGCCAGAGCTGAACGAAGAGTTCTTCGCTCAATTCGGCATCAAGGAAAGCGGCATCGACGGTTTCCGCACCGAAGTTCGCAAGAACATGGAGCGTGAGCTGCGTCAGGCCATCAAGTCCAAGGTAAAAAATCAGGTAATGGACGGTCTGCTGGCCACCAACCCGATCGAAGTGCCGAAGGCTCTGCTGTCCAACGAAGTTGACCGTCTGCGTGTGCAGGCTGTTCAGCAGTTCGGTGGCAACATCAAGCCTGACCAACTGCCGGCCGAGCTGTTCGAAGAGCAAGCCAAGCGCCGTGTAGTGCTGGGTCTGATCGTGGCCGAAGTGGTCAAGCAATTCGACCTGAAGCCTGACGAAGCCCGCGTTCGCGAAATGATTCAGGAAATGGCTTCGGCTTACCAGGAACCTGAGCAGGTCGTGTCCTGGTACTACAAGAACGAGCAGCAACTGAACGAAGTTCGTTCGGTTGTGCTGGAAGAACAAGTTGTGGATACTGTTCTGCAGAAAGCTAGCGTGACCGACAAATCGGTCTCTTACGAAGAAGCGGTCAAGCCGGTAGAAGCTCCAAAAGCCGACTGATTGTTTTTGCGTTAAGAAGTACACACATAAGCCAGCCTTCGAGCTGGCTTATGCGTATTCAAGACATAACTATTTGGGAGTGACTGCAGAGCATGTTCCGTAATTCGTATATTCAGCAGAACTCTGATATCCAGGCCGCTGGCGGCCTGGTCCCGATGGTTGTCGAGCAATCTGCTCGTGGCGAGCGCGCCTATGACATCTACTCGCGCCTTCTGAAGGAGCGCGTCATTTTTCTGGTGGGTCCTGTAGAGGACTACATGGCCAACCTGATCTGTGCGCAATTGCTGTTCCTTGAAGCGGAAAACCCGGACAAGGACATCCATCTCTATATCAACTCCCCGGGCGGTTCGGTGACAGCGGGCATGTCGATCTACGACACCATGCAGTTCATCAAGCCAAACGTCTCGACGACGTGCATTGGTCAGGCGTGCAGCATGGGTGCATTCCTGCTGACGGCCGGTGCTCCTGGCAAGCGTTTCTGCCTGCCGAACTCGCGTGTGATGATTCACCAGCCACTGGGCGGTTTCCAGGGCCAGGCCTCGGATATCGAAATCCATGCCAAGGAAATCCTCTTCATTCGCGAGCGTCTGAACACGCTGATGGCCAAGCACAGCGGTCGTACGCTTGAAGAAATCGAGCGTGACACCAACCGCGACAACTTCATGAGTGCAGAAGCTGCGAAGGAATACGGCCTGATCGACGAAGTCATCAACCAGCGTCCTGCGTAAAATAAGCAGCTCAAAATAAGGTGGGTCGGCAGGTCCGACCACCAGCGGGCTTGAAAAAGCCCGCAATAGCCTTCATCTTGTGTTGCAAGCCTATCGGATTTGGATCGAACGAATGACTGACACCCGCAACGGCGAGGACAACGGCAAGCTGCTCTATTGCTCCTTCTGTGGCAAAAGCCAGCATGAAGTGCGCAAATTGATTGCCGGCCCCTCGGTCTTTATCTGCGACGAGTGCGTCGACCTGTGCAATGACATCATCCGCGAGGAGGTGCAGGAAGCACAGGCCGAAAGCAGCGCGCATAAATTGCCTTCGCCTAAAGAAATCAGCGGCATCCTTGACCAGTATGTAATCGGTCAGGAGCGTGCGAAAAAGGTTCTGGCCGTAGCGGTGTACAACCACTACAAGCGCCTGAACCAGCGTGACAAGAAGGCTGACGACGTCGAACTCGGCAAGAGCAACATCCTGCTGATCGGCCCGACAGGCTCCGGTAAAACCCTGCTGGCCGAAACACTGGCCCGCCTGCTGAACGTTCCGTTCACCATCGCTGACGCAACCACCCTCACCGAGGCCGGTTACGTAGGTGAAGATGTCGAGAACATCATTCAGAAATTGCTGCAAAAGTGCGATTACGACGTGGAAAAGGCCCAGATGGGCATTGTCTATATCGACGAAATCGACAAGATTTCCCGCAAGTCCGACAACCCGTCGATCACCCGCGATGTTTCCGGTGAAGGCGTGCAGCAGGCCTTGCTCAAGTTGATCGAAGGCACGGTCGCTTCCGTTCCACCGCAAGGTGGTCGCAAGCATCCGCAGCAGGAATTCCTGCAGGTCGACACCCGTAACATCCTGTTCATCTGCGGTGGTGCGTTCTCTGGTCTGGAAAAGGTTATCCAAAACCGTTCCACCAAAGGCGGCATCGGTTTCAACGCAGAAGTGCGCAGCAAGGAAGAAGGCAAGAAAGTCGGTGAATCCCTGCGTGAAGTCGAGCCTGACGATCTGGTCAAGTTCGGTCTGATCCCGGAATTTGTCGGTCGTCTGCCGGTTCTTGCGACGCTGGACGAGCTCGACGAGGCTGCGTTGATGCAGATCCTCACCGAGCCGAAAAATGCTCTGACCAAACAGTATGCCAAGCTGTTCGAGATGGAAGGCGTGGATCTGGAGTTCCGGACCGACGCACTGAAATCGGTCGCCAAGCGTGCCCTGGAACGTAAAACCGGTGCCCGTGGCCTGCGGTCGATTCTCGAAGGTGTGCTGCTCGACACGATGTACGAAATCCCTTCGCAGTCTGAAGTGAGCAAAGTCGTCATCGATGAAAGCGTGATTGAAGGCAAGTCCAAGCCACTGTATATCTACGAAAACAGTGAGCCGACGGCCAAGGCAGCGCCGGACGCGTAAGCGTCCACACTGCCGGAACAAAGAAGGGGCCTTCGGGCCTCTTTTTTTTTATGTGGTTTTTTACATCCGCTTTGCGCTTGTTTTTTTTCAAGGCAGCCCCCATCTTGGTTTCAAGTTTAATTCCATCTGATTACGGCCATATGGCCGCCGTAGAGGCGAAATCATGAAGACAACCATCGAATTGCCTCTCCTGCCATTGCGTGATGTCGTGGTTTATCCGCACATGGTTATCCCGCTGTTCGTGGGGCGCGAGAAATCCATCGAAGCCCTCGAGGCCGCGATGACGGGCGACAAGCAGATCCTGCTGCTGGCCCAGAGAAACCCGGCTGACGATGATCCCGGTGAAGACGCTCTCTATCGCGTAGGTACTATCGCCACTGTGTTGCAGCTGCTGAAGCTGCCGGACGGCACCGTCAAGGTTCTGGTCGAAGGTGAGCAGCGCGGTGCTGTAGAGCGCTTCAGCGAAGTCGACGGGCATTGCCGCGCCGAAGTCTCGCTGATCGACGAAGTCGACGCCGCCGAGCGCGAATCCGAAGTGTTCGTGCGCAGCCTGCTGTCGCAGTTCGAACAATACGTGCAGTTGGGCAAGAAGGTCCCGGCTGAGGTCCTGTCGTCGCTCAACAGCATCGATGAGCCTGGTCGCCTGGTTGACACCATGGCCGCGCACATGGCGCTGAAGATCGAGCAGAAACAGGAAATCCTCGAAATCATCGATCTGTCGGCCCGGGTCGAGCACGTGCTCGCCTTGCTGGATGCCGAAATCGATCTGCTGCAAGTTGAAAAACGCATTCGCGGCCGCGTCAAAAAGCAAATGGAGCGCAGCCAGCGCGAGTACTACCTGAATGAGCAGATGAAGGCCATTCAGAAAGAGCTGGGCGACGGTGACGAAGGTCACAATGAAATCGAAGAGCTGAAAAAGCGCATCGATGCTGCCGGCCTGCCGAAAGATGCCTTGGCCAAAGCCACCGCCGAGCTGAACAAGCTCAAGCAAATGTCGCCGATGTCCGCTGAAGCCACCGTGGTGCGCTCCTACATCGACTGGCTGGTGCAGGTGCCGTGGAAGGCGCAAAGCAAGGTACGCCTCGACCTGGCGCGTGCTGAAGACATTCTCGACGCCGATCACTACGGTCTCGAAGAGGTCAAGGAGCGCATCCTTGAATACCTCGCCGTGCAGAAGCGCGTGAAGAAGATCCGTGGTCCGGTGTTGTGCCTGGTAGGTCCGCCTGGCGTGGGTAAGACCTCGCTGGCAGAGTCGATTGCCCACGCCACCAACCGTAAATTTGTGCGTATGGCCCTCGGTGGCGTGCGTGATGAAGCGGAAATTCGTGGTCATCGTCGGACTTACATTGGTTCGATGCCAGGAAGATTGATTCAAAAGATGACAAAGGTGGGCGTACGCAACCCGCTGTTCCTGCTCGATGAAATCGACAAAATGGGCAGCGACATGCGTGGCGACCCGGCGTCGGCGTTGCTGGAAGTGCTCGATCCGGAGCAGAACCACAACTTCAACGATCACTATCTGGAAGTCGATTACGACCTGTCCGATGTGATGTTCCTGTGCACCTCGAACTCGATGAACATCCCGCCGGCATTGCTGGACCGGATGGAAGTCATTCGTCTGCCGGGCTACACCGAAGACGAAAAGATCAACATCGCCGTCAAGTACCTGTCGCCCAAGCAGATTGCCGCTAATGGTCTGAAGAAGGGTGAGCTGGAATTCGACGAGGAAGCGATCCGCGACATCATCCGTTACTACACCCGTGAAGCCGGTGTGCGTGGCCTCGAACGTCAGATAGCCAAAGTCTGCCGCAAGGCCGTGAAAGAACATGCGCTGGAAAAACGCTTCTCGGTAAAAGTGACAGCTGACCTGCTCGAACACTTCCTCGGTGTGCGTAAATTCCGCTACGGTCTGGCAGAGCAACAGGATCAGATCGGTCAGGTGACTGGCCTGGCGTGGACGCAGGTGGGCGGTGAATTGCTGACCATCGAAGCGGCTGTGGTGCCGGGTAAAGGTCAGCTGATCAAGACCGGTTCGCTTGGCGATGTAATGGTCGAATCGATCACTGCGGCGCTGACCGTTGTGCGCAGCCGTGCCAAAAGCCTGGGCATTCCGCTGGACTTCCATGAAAAGCGCGACACCCACATTCACATGCCGGAAGGGGCGACCCCGAAGGACGGTCCTAGCGCGGGTGTGGGCATGTGCACGGCACTGGTGTCAGCCTTGACCGGGATTCCGGTGCGCGCCGATGTCGCCATGACCGGCGAAATTACCCTGCGTGGCCAAGTGTTGGCGATTGGTGGTCTGAAGGAAAAACTGCTCGCGGCTCACCGTGGCGGAATCAAGATTGTGATTATTCCGGAAGAGAACGTGCGCGATCTGAAGGAGATTCCTGACAATATCAAGCAGGATCTGCAGATTAAACCGGTTAAATGGATTGACGAGGTCCTGCAAATTGCGCTGCAATACGCGCCGGAGCCCTTGCCGGATGTGGCTCCGGAGATAGTTTCCAAGGACGAAAAACGTGAGTCTGATTCAAAGGAAAGAATTAGCACGCATTAATACGTTTTTGCCTGGGGGGCTTCCTTGACAGCTTTTTAGAGCCCTTGTTATAAAGCGGCTCTTAAGTGTCTGTAGGCCATTCAGCACTCGTTTTTGCTTTCACCAAAAAACTTAGAATCATCTCAAAATAGATATAAGGGGACTTAGAGTGAACAAGTCGGAACTGATTGATGCTATCGCTGCATCCGCTGATATCCCGAAAGCTGCTGCTGGCCGTGCGCTGGACGCTGTAATCGAATCCGTCACTGGCGCTCTCAAGGCTGGCGACTCCGTTGTTCTGGTTGGTTTCGGCACTTTCTCCGTGACTGATCGTCCAGCTCGCGTTGGTCGTAACCCACAGACCGGCAAGACGCTGCAAATCGCTGCTGCTAAAAAGCCAGGTTTCAAAGCCGGTAAAGCACTGAAAGAAGCTGTTAACTAAGTTAGTTTGTTTCAGGTTTTTACCCATCCGGGTCGGGGTCATGCCTGACTTGGCAGCGGAGCGGTAGAGCAGGTCGCTGGAACAGCCGCCTGTAACGCCGGGATCGAGGGTTCGAGCCCTGTCCGCTCCGCCAGTTACGAGAAGGCGCATCCTCGGATGCGCCTTTCTTCTATCCGGATTCTACCCACGCTCCACGGTTGCCTAATTTTTGAAGTTCAACCGTTTCTGGGGGACGCATGCTGCAGAATATCAGGGACAATTCACAAGGCTGGATTGCCAAGACCATTATCGGGGTCATCGTTGCACTGATGGCTCTGACCGGTTTCGATGCCATTTTCAAGGCCACGACGCACACCAACGATGCGGCCAAGGTCAATGGTGAAGAAATCAGCCAGAACGAGCTGAGCCAGGCCGTTGACATGCAACGCCGTCAGCTGATGCAACAACTGGGCAAGGACTTCGATGCTTCCTTGCTTGACGAAAAAATGCTCCGCGAATCGGCCCTCAAGGGCCTGATCGATCGCAAGCTGCTGCTGCAAGGCGCAGAACAATCGAAATTCGCTTTCTCCGAAGGTGCACTGGATCAGGTGATCCTGCAGACCCCTGAATTCCAGGTGGACGGCAAGTTCAGCTCCGAGCGCTTCGACCAGGTGATTCGTCAACTGGGCTACACCCGCATGCAATTCCGCCAGATGCTGGCTCAGGAAATGCTGATCGGTCAGTTGCGCGCCGGTGTTGCCGGTAGCGGCTTCGTCACCGACGCCGAAGTGCTGGCATTTGCCCGTCTGGAAAAACAGACCCGCGATTTTGCTTCGCTGAACGTCAAGGCCGACCCGGCCGCGGTCAAGCTGACCGACGATGAGGTCAAGGCTTACTACGACGAGCACGCCAAGGAGTTCATGACCCCTGATCAAGTGGTCGTCGATTATGTCGAGCTGAAGAAGTCTTCGTTCTTCGACCAGGTTGCGGTCAAGGATGAAGACCTGCAGGCGGCGTATCAGAAAGAGATCGCCAACCTGTCGGAACAGCGTCGTGCGGCGCACATCCTGATCGAAGTCAACGACAAGACCACCGACGCTCAGGCCAAGGCGAAGATCGAAGAGGTCCAGGCGCGTCTGGCCAAGGGCGAGAAATTCGAAGCGCTGGCCAAGGAGTTCTCGCAGGATCCGGGTTCGGCCAACAATGGCGGTGACCTCGGTTTCGCCGGTCCTGGCGTCTATGACCCAGCTTTCGAAAAAGCCCTGTACTCGTTGCACAAGGACCAGGTGTCCGAGCCGGTGCGTACCGACTTCGGTTACCACCTGATCAAGCTGCTGGGTGTTGAAGCGCCGGAAGTTCCGACCCTGGCCAGCCTGAAAGACAAGTTGACCCGCGAGCTGAAGACTCAACAGGTCGAGCAGCGTTTTGTCGAGGCGACCAAGCAACTGGAAGACTCGGCGTTCGAAGCGTCTGACCTGGCCCAGCCTGCGGCAGATCTGAAACTGACTGTGCACACCTCCAAGCCGTTCGGCCGTGAAGGTGGCGAAGGCATCGCCGCCAACCGCGCGGTGGTGACGGCTGCGTTCAGTCAGGAAGTGCTGGAAGAAAACGCCAACAGCACCGGTATCGAGCTGGACCCGGAAACCGTGGTCGTGCTGCGCGCCAAGGAGCATCTGAAGCCTGAGCAGTTGCCACTCGAAGCGGTGAACACGGCGATCCGTGCCCAACTGACCAAAGAGCACGCCAGCGCTGCGGCCAAGACCAAGGCTGACCAGTTGATTGCTGGTCTGCGCGATGGCAAGACTGCACTGGACAAGGCGGTTGACGGCCAGAACTGGAAGGTTGTGACGGCGGCGACCCGTGCTCAGGAAGGGGTTGACCCGACTGTGCTGCAGGCGTTGTTCCGTATGCCGAAACCGGCGGCCAAGGGCAAGCCGACGTTCAGCAGCGTGACCTTGCAGGACGGTAGTCTGATGATTGTGCGTCTGGACGGTGTGAATGAAGCGGTAGCGCCGACTGATGAAGAGAAGGCGCAGTACCGTCGTTTCCTGGCTTCGCGTGAAGGTCAGCAGGATTTTGCGGCGTTCCGTAAGCAGTTGGAGAGTCAGGCGGACATCAAGCGGTATTGATGGTTGACTGAGTGGTAACTGGAAAGCCCCGATCTTATGGTCGGGGCTTTTTTTTATGGTTGAGATTTGGGTGTATATCCGTTGTTTCGGGTGCTGCCGCTGGCGGTTTCGCTCTTACAGCGAGTCACCTTTTCCAGACGCCGAAAAGGTAACCCAAAAGGCTTGGCCCCAGCGTTCGGCCCTCGCCGTGGCTCGGGTTCCTTCGTTACGGGATTCATCCGGGGGCATCGCCTCCGGTTTGCTTCGCTGCACCTCCTCTCGATGTGTTTGGCTTCGCCAAACGTCGCTGCGCTCCTTCCCCCGGATAAACCCTCCACTCAGCCTGCCGATGGGGCCGGCACGGCAAGATCAAGAGCTTTCGGCGAGCTGACACTCGGCCATTTGAGTGGTGAAGAGCATGCGTTCGGCTTTTGCGCTACTGTGGGAGCTGGCCTGCCGGCGATGGCGGCCTACGAGCCGGCCTGTCTCTAACTGACTATCCGCAGATCAATTGTGGGAGCTGGCTTGCCAGCGAAGACGGCCGACTAGCCGCCCGGCCCCTCACAGACAAACATCCCAATCACACAAACCCATAGCCCCTCGCCCTCAGCACCGCACTCAAGGTCAAAACCAGCAACCCCACAACAATCCACGGAAACCCCCCAACCCCCAGACTCCCCAGCAGCAAACCACCCGCCAAACCACCCCCGGCAATCCCGACATTCCACAGGGTCACCAG
>NZ_JASCPO010000008.1:0-64419 GCF_029960145.1 Pseudomonas sp. PS01299
AGCTCGCTCCCACATTTGATTCGCGCCTGACACCCAATCTGCATCCACTGCGGATCCCCTGTGGGAGCGGGCTTGCTCGCGAAGGCGGTCGCACAGACATCCCATCACTCAGCCCCGATACTCCGGCCGCTCGGCCAATCCTTCCTTCAAGTAATCCACCAGATTGCGCACCTTCGGCGACAAATGCCGCTGCTGTGGATACAACGCCCACACCGCCGTATTCGGCGGCTGATGCGCCTCCAGCAGCGAAATCAGCGCACCACTGTGCAAATGCTCCAGCACGTAATAGTCCGGCAACTGACACAAGCCGACCCCTTGCAGCGCCGCATCCAGCACCGCTTGCCCACTGTTGCAGCGCCAGTTTCCCTGTACGCGCTGGGAAAACTCCCGGCCGTTCTGTTCCAGTTGCCACAGGTCCGAACTGCCGATCAGGCAATTGTGCCGGCTCAGTTCCGACAAGCTGTGTGGGCGGCCATACCGTTCCACGTAGGACGGAGACGCGCACAGGTACATCCGACGCGGCGCCAGGCGGGTGGCGACCAATCGAGAATCCTGCAGGCGACCCAGGCGGATCGCCAGATCCAACCCTTCATGCACCAGGTCGAGTTGGCGGTTACTCAGCTCGATATCAACGCGCAGTTGCGGGTATTGCCCCATGAACCGCGTCACCAACGGCACGATAAACCGCTCGCCATAGGCCACGGCGCAGGTCATGCGCAGCATGCCTTTCGGTTCGCTGGTCAGGTCGCCGACCGCGCGCAGAGCTTCTTCGCGACCGTCCTGCAGGCGCTGACAATGCTGCAGAAAGGTCTGACCGGCTTCGGTCAGGGTCACACGACGGGTGCTGCGGTAGAGCAGGCGCGTCTGTAATCGATCCTCCAGCCGTACGATTTGTCGACTGATGTGTGAGGAAGAAACTCCAAGGCGTTCGGCCGCAGCGGTGAATTGGCTGCATTCGGCGACGGCGACGAACTCGTCGATACCTTCCCAGCGGTTTTCGGACATTTGATTATCCCTGTACAGCAATAATATTTTGCATTTGTCCGGATTATTAATCAGTTGGCGCTGAACTACACTGCCGGTCTGGTTTTTTATTCATTGGATTCACTGGAGAGTCAGCATGATCAAGTCGCGCGCCGCCGTTGCCTTCGAGGCCAAGAAGCCGCTGGAAATCGTAGAAGTCGATGTGGCCATGCCCAAGGCCGGTGAAGTGTTGCTGCGCGTGGTGGCTTCCGGGGTTTGCCACACCGATGCCTACACCCTGTCTGGTGCGGATCCGGAAGGCATCTTCCCGTCGATCCTTGGCCACGAAGGTGGCGCGATCGTTGAAGCCATTGGCGAGGGCGTCACCTCGGTCGCCGTCGGTGACCACGTGATTCCGCTGTACACCCCGGAATGCGGCCAGTGCAAATTCTGCAAGTCGGGCAAGACCAACCTGTGTCAGGCGATTCGCGCTACTCAGGGCAAAGGTCTGATGCCGGACGGCACTTCGCGCTTTTCCTACAAGGGCCAAACGATTTTCCACTACATGGGTACTTCGACGTTCTCGGAATACACGGTACTGCCGGAAATCTCCGTGGCGAAAATCGCCAAGGATGCGCCGCTGGAAAAGGTCTGCCTGCTCGGTTGCGGCGTAACCACCGGTATCGGTGCGGTGATCAACACCGCCAAGGTCAAGCCGGGTGACACTGTGGCGATCTTCGGTCTGGGCGGCATCGGTCTGTCGGCCGTCATCGGTGCAGTGAAGGCCAAGGCCGCGCGGATCATCGCCATCGACATCAACCCGGCCAAGTTCGAGATCGCCAAGCAGTTGGGCGCCACCGATTGCGTCAACCCGAAAGACTTCGATCGTCCGATCCAGGAAGTGATCGTCGACATGACCGACGGCGGCGTCGACTTCTCCTTCGAGTGCATCGGCAATGTGCAGCTGATGCGCGCTGCGCTGGAATGCTGCCACAAGGGCTGGGGCGAATCGGTAATCATCGGTGTCGCCGGTGCCGGTCAGGAAATTTCGACCCGTCCGTTCCAGTTGGTGACCGGTCGCGTCTGGCGTGGTTCGGCATTTGGCGGCGTGCGTGGTCGTACCGAGTTGCCAAGCTACGTTGACATGGCGCAGAGCGGCGAGATCCCGCTCGATACTTTCATTACCCACACCATGGGTCTGGAAGACATCAACAAGGCCTTCGACCTGATGCACGAAGGCAAGAGCATCCGCACCGTCATTCATTTCTGATCAATCGCGACGCCACGGCTACAGGCCTTGAAGGTTTATAGCCGGGGCCGCGTAGGAGTCTTTACATGAGTCTGGAAAACATCTCCTGTCAGAAAAGTTTCGGCGGCTGGCACAAGCGCTATCGCCACCGTTCCGACGTGCTCGGCTGCGACATGGTGTTTGCCGTGTACCTGCCGCCGCAAGCGGAGCAGGGTGGCAAGCTGCCGGTGCTGTACTGGC
Organism: Pseudomonas sp. PS01299; assembly: GCF_029960145.1. NCBI lineage: Bacteria > Pseudomonadati > Pseudomonadota > Gammaproteobacteria > Pseudomonadales > Pseudomonadaceae > Pseudomonas > Pseudomonas sp. PS01299. The sequence continues at coordinate 2,453 of NZ_JASCPO010000008.1, forward strand.
TGTCCGGTCTGACCTGCACCGACGAGAACTTCATGCAGAAGGCCGGGGCGATGCGCATGGCCGCCGAACTCGGTCTGATCATCGTCGCGCCGGACACCAGTCCGCGCGGCCCGGATGTGCCGGGTGATCCGGATGGCGCCTGGGATTTCGGCCTTGGCGCCGGGTTCTATCTGAATGCCACGCAGGAACCATGGTCGCGGCACTATCGGATGCATGACTATGTCGTGCAGGAATTGCCTGCACTGGTTGAAGCGCATTTCCCGGCGTCGGACAAACGCAGCATCAGCGGCCACTCCATGGGCGGTCACGGTGCGCTGGTCTGCGCGCTGCGCAATCCGGGGCGTTACCAGTCGGTGTCGGCGTTTTCGCCGATCAACAACCCGATGGATTGTCCGTGGGGGCAGAAAGCATTCTCCCGCTATCTGGGCGAAGACCGTTCCAAGTGGAAAGAATGGGATGCCTGCGCGCTGATTGCTGACGCCGACGAGAAACTGCCGTTGCTGGTCGATCAGGGGGATCGCGATGACTTCCTCGCCACGCAGCTCAAACCCGAAGCCCTGCAACAAGCTGCAAAACAAGCGGGTCATCCGCTGACGCTGCGCCTGCAACCGGGCTACGACCACAGCTATTTCTTCATCTCAAGCTTCATTGACGACCACTTGCAGCATCACGCACGCGCCCTGCGCGGTTAATGCAGGTAGAATCACGCCCTGACAAAAATCGGGGCGTTTTTTTATGCGTATTGGCCACGGCTACGATGTTCACCGTTTCGCTGAAGGCGATTTCATTACTCTGGGCGGCGTGCGCATTGCACACAGCTTCGGGCTGCTCGCTCATTCCGACGGTGACGTCCTGCTGCATGCCTTGAGCGATGCCTTGCTCGGCGCGGCCGCGCTGGGCGATATCGGCAAGCACTTTCCGGACACCGACCCGCAATTCAAGGGCGCCGACAGCCGTGTGCTGCTGCGGCATGTGGTCGCGCTGATCCACGCCAAGGGTTGGAAAGTCGGCAACGTCGACAACACCATCGTCGCTCAGGCACCGAAAATGGCCCCGCATATCGAAGCGATGCGCGCGTTGATCGCCGCCGATCTGCAAGTTGAACTGGATCAAGTGAACGTGAAAGCTACCACCACCGAAAAGCTCGGCTTTGTCGGTCGCGAAGAAGGCATCGCCGTGCATTCCGTTGCCTTGTTGCTGCGCGCATGAACGAACTGCAATTGCTTGGCCCGCGGGCCTATGGCGAACCACTCGGCACTGCGGTTCTGAAAGCCATCGCCGAAGATTTTCAGGTCGATGAAGTGCTCGACATCCCGTTCAGCGGCGATGGTGAGCACCTGTGGATCTGGGTCGAAAAACGTGGCCTGAATACCGAAGAAGCAGCGCGCCGAATTGCCAAGGCCGCCGGCGTGCCGTTGCGCACCGTCAGTTATGCCGGGCTCAAGGATCGTCAGGCGTTGACCCGTCAGTGGTTCAGCGTGCAACTGCCGGGCAAGGCTGATCCGGATCTGTCGGCGGCGGAAAACGACACGCTGAAGATCCTTAAAACCACGCGGCACAAGCGCAAGCTGCAACGCGGCGCGCATTCGGCGAACGGCTTCACCTTGCGCCTGACCCAGTTTGCCGGCGACAAGGATGCGATCGAGCAGCGTCTGCAACTCATCGCCAGGCAAGGCATTCCCAATTATTTCGGCGCCCAGCGTTTCGGCCATGACGGCGGTAACGTCGTTGATGCGCGTGCCTGGGCGGCGCGCAAGGCGCTACCGGAGCAGCGCAATGTGCGCTCGCGGCTGCTATCGACGGCGCGCAGTTTTCTGTTCAATCAGGTACTGGCCGCCCGGGTGGCCGATGGCACCTGGCAGCAGGCGCAAGTCGGCGATCTGCTGGCGTTCACCGACAGCCGCAGTTTTTTCCCGGCCGGTGAGGCCGAATGCAGCGATCCGCGCCTGGCGATTCTCGACCTGCACCCGACCGGTCCGCAGTGGGGCGAAGGTGACTCACCGGCCGCCGGCGCTGTCCATGATCTGGAGCAGGGGATTGCCGAGCGTGAGGCGGATCTGCGCGATTGGTTGATCAATGCCGGAATGAGCCACGAACGTCGCATCCTGCGGCTGCCCATTGGCGGGTTGTCGTGGCATTATCCCCAGCCTGACATTCTGCAACTGGAATTCGTCCTCCCGGCCGGATGCTTCGCCACCGTATTGGTGCGCGAACTCGTTGATCTGGTGCCGGTGGGGCAGACGGACAGCCCATGCGTATTCTGATTTCTAACGACGATGGGGTAACCGCACCCGGTCTCGCCGCGCTTTATGCTGCGCTGGCGGATTACACCGAGTGCGTGGTTATCGCCCCGGAGCAGGACAAAAGCGGCGCCAGCAGTTCGCTGACGCTCGACCGTCCGTTGCACCCGCAATACCTGGCCAACGGTTTCATCAGTCTCAACGGTACGCCGACCGACTGCGTGCACCTGGGCCTCAACGGCCTGCTGGAGCGCGAGCCGGACATGGTGGTTTCCGGGATCAATCTCGGTGCCAATCTGGGCGATGACGTGCTGTATTCCGGCACTGTGGCGGCAGCCCTCGAAGGACGCTTTCTCGAGCGCCCTTCGTTTGCGTTCTCGCTGTGCTCACGACAGGTGGACAACCTGGCGACAGCGGCACATTTCGCGCGCAAACTGGTCGAGGCCCACGCCGGGCTGGACCTGCCGCCGCGCACGGTGCTGAACGTGAACATTCCCAATCTGCCGATCGATCATATTCGTGGCATTCAGTTGACCCGTCTGGGCCATCGCGCCCGTGCTGCGGCGCCGATGAAAGTGGTCGACCCGCGTGGCAAGGCCGGCTACTGGATTGCTGCGGCCGGTGATGCCGAAGACGGCGGCCCGGGCACTGACTTTCATGCGGTGATGCAGGGGTATGTGTCGATCACGCCGTTGCAGCTCGATCGCACTTTCAATGATGCCTTCAGAAGTCTCGACGGCTGGCTGGAGGAACTGCGCTGATGGCTCGTGAACACGAAGACAGACTGCGCAGCGGCATCGGCATGACGTCGCAGCGCACCCGTGAACGTCTGATCCAGCGGCTGTATGAAGAAGGCCTGTCCAACGCCAAGGTGCTGGAAGTGATCCGCCGTACGCCGCGTCATCTGTTTGTCGATGAAGCGCTGGCGCACCGCGCGTACGAAGACACCGCACTGCCGATCGGCCACAACCAGACCATCTCCCAGCCTTATATGGTGGCGCGCATGAGCGAGCTGCTGCTGGAGGCGGGGCCGCTGGACAAGGTGCTGGAGATCGGGACCGGTTCGGGATATCAGACAGCCGTGCTGTCGCAACTGGTTGAGCGGGTATTTTCGGTCGAACGCATCAAGGTCCTGCAGGATCGGGCCAAGGAACGCCTGGTCGAGCTTAACTTGCGCAACGTGGTGTTCCGCTGGGGCGATGGCTGGGAAGGCTGGCCGGCGCTGGCGCCTTACAACGGCATTATCGTCACCGCGGTCGCGACCGACGTGCCGCAGGCCTTGCTCGATCAACTGGCACCGGGTGGGCGGATGGTGATTCCGGTCGGCTCGGGGGAAGTGCAGCAACTGATGCTGATCGTGCGTGAAGAACACGGCTTTTCCCGTCACGTATTGGGAGCTGTGCGCTTCGTGCCATTGCTCAATGGCCCGCTGGCCTGAGCATTTATTTGTGGGCGCTGAATTCCTTGCGCTGGCCTGTGTCTTACACCGGCAGTGATGGTTTAAACGCTACGAACTGTCCACGGGCAAACGTGTGCGTGAAGCGTTTTCGCATCTTTAACGGTAAAGCCGGTTCGGCCCGTTATACTTGCGACACTACTTGCCGCGATTCGGCATTCAACATATTTCAGCCACCACAAAGGGAGCGGCGGGTGAGTCTCACAGTCATTGCGCAGCGTATGGGTAACACGAGCTTTCAGCGCCTGGTGACTGGCCTTGTATTGAGCACCTTGCTGGTCGGTTGCTCCAGCACCAAATCGAGCAACGTGCGGGTGGTCGATCGCAACAGCGCGGCGGCCCAGCGTCCGGCCGTCACGACCGGGCAGTATGTAGTCCGTCCGGGCGATACGCTGTTTTCCATCGCTTTTCGCTATGGCTGGGACTACAAAGCCCTCGCGGCCCGCAACAATATTCCTACGCCGTATACGATCCACCCGGGTCAGACAATTCGCTTTGACGGCCGCACCGGTTCAACACCGACAGCGGTGGTGAGCAACGGCAGTTCCGCGCCATCATCGTCGAGCAAAACCACGGTAATCCGGCGCCAGGCGAATGGCACGACGACCACCACCGTGACCGGCTCCGGAGCCGCTGCTGCGGGGGCTGCACCGTCCGTCGCGAACAAATCGACTCCGGCTCCGATGCCTCCACCGGGCCCGGCCCCGACCGGCTGGGGATGGCCATCTAATGGCATTCTGATTGGAAAATTCTCTTCAAACGGTAGTTTGAATAAAGGAATTGATATCGCCGGAGATTTGGGACAGCCTGTTTTAGCTGCGTCTGATGGGACGGTGGTTTACGCCGGGAGTGGCTTAAGGGGCTACGGCGAATTAGTCATCATCAAACACAGCGAAACCTACGTCAGTGCCTACGGACATAACCGCAGGCTGTTGGTTCGGGAGGGGCAGCAGGTCAAGGTCGGACAGACAATTGCCGAAATGGGGTCCACGGGTACAGACCGGGTGAAACTGCATTTTGAGATTCGCCGCCAAGGTAAACCTGTAGATCCGCTGCAGTTCCTGCCCAAACGTTGATTTGAGGCCAGCCTGTTCCGTCGCGTAGAGGGGACAGGCTCCAGCGCTGCCAAGGATAAAGGCGTCGCTTGAGCTTGGGGTCGAACTCACCAAAGGACTATAACAATGGCTCTCAGTAAAGAAGTGCCGGAGTTTGACATCGACGATGAGGTTCTCCTTATGGAGGCCGGCATCGATTCGGAATCTTCGATGTCGAATGATGAAGGGGCTGCTCCACCTTCCGTTCGTTCCAAATCCAGACAATCCGCTTCACTTAAACAACACAAGTACATCGACTACACTCGGGCACTCGATGCCACGCAGCTGTATCTCAACGAAATCGGCTTTTCACCACTGCTCTCCCCGGAGGAAGAAGTTCATTTTGCGCGTCTGTCGCAAAGTGGCGACCCTGCCGGGCGCAAGCGCATGATTGAAAGTAACCTGCGGCTGGTCGTGAAGATCGCCCGGCGTTACGTCAATCGGGGGCTGTCGCTGCTGGATCTGATCGAAGAGGGTAATCTCGGCCTGATCCGCGCAGTGGAAAAGTTCGATCCCGAGCGTGGCTTCCGCTTCTCGACCTACGCGACCTGGTGGATCCGTCAGACCATCGAGCGCGCGATCATGAATCAGACCCGGACCATCCGGTTGCCGATCCATGTGGTCAAGGAGCTCAACGTGTACCTGCGGGCGGCACGGGAGCTGACGCAAAAGCTCGATCACGAACCCTCACCCGAAGAAATCGCCAACCTGCTGGAAAAACCGGTGGGCGAGGTCAAGCGCATGCTCGGCCTGAACGAGCGGGTTTCTTCGGTCGACGTCTCGCTGGGTCCGGATTCGGATAAAACCCTGCTGGACACCCTGACGGATGACCGTCCGACCGATCCATGTGAACTGCTGCAGGATGACGACCTGTCGCAGAGCATCGATCAATGGCTCTCGGAACTGACCGACAAGCAGCGCGAGGTGGTCGTACGCCGCTTCGGCCTGCGCGGCCATGAGAGCAGCACGCTGGAAGACGTAGGCCTGGAGATCGGCCTGACCCGGGAACGGGTGCGGCAGATCCAGGTGGAAGGCCTCAAGCGCCTTCGCGAAATCCTCGAGAAGAATGGCCTGTCGAGCGAGTCGCTGTTTCAGTAAGCGCCTCACACGCCTGCCGCAAGAAGCCCCGACTGGTTCGGGGCTTTTTTATTGCTCGGATATTGGCTGATGACTGTCTGTGGCGAGGGAGCTTGCTCCCGCCGGGTTGCGCAGCAACCCTAAAGGTTCATGAGCGCTGCGCACTCAAGCGGGAGCAAGCTCCCTCGCCACAAAGTTCATTGCCGGACAAATGGTCAGCATTTCCATCGTTTGTAGTCTCGCGGTGTAAGCCTTGGCTTACTCTTTCGTAAGCGTTCCCCATTTTTGCAGGACGGTAGACGTCGACTTCTGCCGAGAGTCGTGTTTAACCAATTGATTTATATGTTTATTTTTTAATATGAAGTGCTTATTACAGCGACTTTCACCCTGCGGGGCCGATTGCTCTCGGCAGGGAACTCTCTAGTATCAGCACTGTGTCGACGGACAGACACGCCCTTCAAGGAAGAGGGGAATGGACATCGCAGGACGCGATTCATCAGGACGATGTAAAGGAATACAGGGAATAGGGAAAAAATGTGGGCGGGTCAAACCGCCCCTTTTTTTGCCTGTAGAAAAGTAAAATCCGAAAAAGCAAAAAGGCCCGCAAGGGGCCTTTTGGTAACGCGCGACAGATCAGCGTTCGAGGTCTTTGATCTTGCCTTTGACGCCATCCCACTCTTCGGCATCCGGCAGCGATTCTTTCTTCTCGGTGATGTTCGGCCAGATTTCAGCCAATTCAACGTTCAGTTGAATGAACTCCTGCATATCCTCCGGAACTTCGTCCTCAGAGAAAATCGCGACGGCCGGGCATTCCGGTTCGCACAGGGCGCAGTCGATGCACTCGTCCGGGTGAATCACCAGGAAGTTCGGGCCTTCGTAAAAGCAGTCCACCGGACAGACTTCTACGCAGTCGGTGTACTTGCACTTGATGCAGTTGTCGGTGACGACGAAGGTCATTTCTAATTTTCTCCTCAGGCGGCGGCAGCGTAGCCCCTTCACGGTTGGGGTCGCCAGGTTCGGGAGCGATGTCTGCCAGCCAGGCTATTAGCCAGCAGCATCCCAAACCGCGCGAGATTCTAACAGCTTGAAGCCGTTTGCGTTATATCCGGTTCTTCGCTGCTTAGATCCGGTTCTTAAGTGCATATAACAATTCGAGCGCTCGACGCGGGGTCAGGTCATCGAGATCCACTTTCGCCAACTCATCGAGCACTGGGTGCGGCAGGCTGGCAAACATGTCGCTCTGCTGCGGGACCGCCGGTTTGCCTTTGACGGCAGGCTTGGGCGCTTCATGCGGCAAAGCGGTGTCTTCCAGTCGGCTCAGGTGCTCCCGGGCACGCACGATCACTTCACTCGGCACGCCGGCCAGTTGCGCCACCGCCAGGCCGTAGCTCTGGCTGGCAGGCCCCGGCAACACGTGGTGCAGGAATACGATGCGCTCGTTGTGCTCAGTGGCGTTGAGGTGCACGTTGGCCACCAGCGGCTCGGCTTCCGGCAACACGGTCAGTTCGAAATAGTGCGTGGCAAATAGAGTATAGGCACGCAGATGCGCCAGACGCTCAGCCGCTGCCCATGCCAGGGACAGACCGTCGAAGGTGCTGGTGCCGCGACCGACTTCGTCCATCAGCACCAGGCTGCGCTCGGTGGCATTGTGCAGAATGTTGGCGGTTTCACTCATCTCGACCATGAAGGTCGAACGGCCGCCGGCCAGGTCGTCGCTGGAGCCGATCCGGGTGAAGATCCGGTCCACCAGCGACAGTTCGCAACTGGCCGCCGGCACGAAGCTGCCGATATGCGCCAACAGTACGATCAACGCGGTCTGGCGCATGTAGGTGGATTTACCACCCATGTTCGGGCCGGTGATCACCAGCATCCGGGTGTTGTCATCCAGGCTCAGGTCGTTGGCCACGAACGGCGTGGTCAGCACCTGCTCGACCACCGGGTGACGGCCCTGGGTGATGCGCATGCACGGCTCGCTGACGAAGCGCGGGCAGTTCAGATCAAGGTTCAGCGCACGCTCGGCAAGGTTGCTCAGCACGTCCAGCTCGGCCAATGCGCCGGCAGTGTCCTGCAGCGGTGGCAACTGGCTGATCAGGTCTTCCAGCAGCGCCTCGTAGAGCATTTTCTCGCGAGCGAGGGCACGGCTCTTGGCCGAGAGCGCTTTGTCTTCAAATTCTTTCAGCTCGGGCGTGATGAAACGCTCGGCGCCCTTGAGGGTTTGACGACGGATGTAATCGGCTGGAGCCGATTCGGCTTGCTTGCTCGGCAGTTCGATGAAGTAGCCGTGAATGCGGTTGTAGCCGACTTTCAGGTTGGCCAGACCGGTGCGGGCCTTTTCCCGGGCTTCGAGGTCGATGAGGAACTGGCCGGCGTTTTCGCTCAGCGATTGAAGCTCGTCGAGTTCGCTGTCGTAACCGGTTTTCAGCACGCCGCCGTCGCGGATCACTGCTGGCGGGTTGTCGATGATGGCTTTTTCCAGCAGCGCCGCCAGTTCCGGGTAGGTGCTGGTGGTGGTCGCCAGGCGTTGCAGGTGCGGTGCTTCGAGGTCGGTCATCGCCACTTGCAGTTGCGGCAGGGCACCGAGGGCATCGCGCAGGCGAGCGAGGTCACGGGGACGCGCATTGCGCAGGCCGATACGCGCGAGAATCCGCTCGATGTCGCCGATTTCCTTGAGCTGCGGCTGCAGCTTTTCGAAGCGATAGCCGTCGAGCAAACAAGTGATCGAGGTCTGGCGCGCCAGCAGCACGGTCAGATCGCGCAGCGGACGGTTCAGCCAACGGGTCAGCAAGCGGCTGCCCATGGCGGTCTGGCAGCGATCAACCACCGATTGCAGGGTGTTGTCGCGACCACCAGCCAGGTTAGTGTCGAGTTCGAGGTTGCGGCGGCTCGCGCCGTCGAGCACCACGGTGTCGTCCAGACGCTCATGGCGCAGGCTGCGCAGATGGGGCAGGGCGGTGCGCTGGGTTTCCTTGGCGTAGGCCAGCAGGCAACCGGCGGCGCCGATGGCCAGGGTCAGGGTTTCACAACCGAAGCCTTTCAGGTCTTGTGTGGAAAACTGCTGGCAGAGACTTTTCAGCGCCGAATCACGCTCGAAATCCCACGGCGCACGACGACGCACACCACGGCGCTTTTCCGCCGGCAGGTCTTTCGGCCAATCGTCCGGGATCAGCAGTTCCACCGGGTTGACTCGCTCCAGCTCCGCCAGCAGGTTTTCCCAGCCCTTGATCTCGAGCACAGTGAAGTTGCCGCTGGTGATGTCCAGCACTGCCAGACCGAACAGGCGCTCGTCGCCTAGCACGGCGGCAATCAGGTTGTCGCGGCGTTCATCGAGCAGCGCTTCGTCGCTGACCGTGCCCGGGGTAATGATCCGTACCACCTGACGTTCTACCGGGCCCTTGCTGGTGGCCGGATCGCCGACCTGCTCGCAGATCACCACCGACTCACCGAGCTTGACCAGTTTCGCCAGGTAACCTTCCGCCGCGTGGTAAGGAATCCCGCACATCGGGATCGCTTGCCCCGCCGACTGGCCGCGCGCGGTCAGAGTGATGTCGAGCAACTTGGCCGCCTTCTTCGCGTCTTCATAGAAGATCTCGTAGAAGTCGCCCATGCGATAGAACATCAGCTGATCCGGGTGCTGGTTCTTCAGACGCCAGTACTGCTGCATCATCGGGGTGTGACTGGATAAATCTGAAATTGCTTTATTCATCAGTGGCTTAGCGTTATTCGTTCAAAAGTGTGGGGCAAAAATGGGGCTTTTTGGTTTGCTTTTGAATGCCTGACCAGATGTGTAGAAGCTCGGTCGGCGACTCGTCGTCCATCCACTTGGCATACACCTCGACCAGCATGGTGAAGTCCTTGTGGCCCATTTGCTTTGCAATGAACGCAAGGTTACCACGGGCAGTCAGGCACCAGCAGGCGTAGGTGTGCCGAGTCTGGTACGGCCGGCGTGGGCGAATCCCTGAACGCTTTTGGATGGCTGCCCACTTAGTGTTCCACGATGTGGGGATAAACCAGTGGTTGATGATTTTCTTCCGGGCTTGCGTTGTTGGGGACAGCAGCGGGGTGACTGTTTCAACGCGGCTTTCGTGGCGGTTCATGTACACCTCTATCTCACGCGGTGCGTGGTCGGCCACCAACCCCATCAGAATTTTGCAGGCCTCGACAGCTGGCGGCATCAGAAGTACGGCGCGCGGTTTGCCGGTCTTGGGTACTTTGAACGTGCCGTCCGCAGTGATGGCCCGGGTGATGTTGATCTGTCCCGCGACCAGGTCGATGTCTTCGACAGCCAGCGCGCACATCTCTCCCGGGCGAAGGCCGGTGTAGACCGCAAGTGTGATTGCGGCTGAGTCCTGCGGGTGGAGGCATCCTTTGGCGAGCAACTGTTCAAACTCGCCCTTTGTCAGCGGATCTGGTTCGCGTCCGATCATTGCGAATCGTATGCAGGCGGTGGACAGGCCTTTGCGGCAGTAGCTGTTGTTCTCGCACCAGGCCAGGAAGCCGGCGAACGTAGCCAGGTAATGGTTCGCGGTCGAAGGTGCCCGGGTGGCGATCAGTTGCGTTCTAAGCAGTTGGATATCTTCAGGCAAAAGGATGCCTGCCAACCGATCTGGCCCCAATAGTTCGGTGCAGATATCCAGCGCGTAACCGTATTTCTCTTCGGTCATCGGGGTAATGTCGACGGCTTTCAGCGGTTTGTAGCGGGCCATCAGCGCGGCCAAGCGTTCGTCCTTTACGTTGCTGTAGTTGGTCGCGTTCTTCGAGTTGGGGAAGTGGCGCGTGTAATCGAAGTGCCCTGTTTTGATCTCATGAATGATTGCCGCCCTGAGTAGGGCGGCATGTTTGATGTTGGCTTTGGTAACTGGAAGGCCGAGGGATTCGCGGCAGCGGACTCGCCGCCACATGAACACGACGCGAATGTTGCCGCCGTGTAACTCGATCCCTTTGTGTTTGGCCAACTCGGCTTCTAGGCCGCTTCCTGCGGTGCGCTCTCGGCCCACTTGTCGTACTCCGTCATGTTAATTGCGATGCGGCCGTCTGGCGTTTTGCGCCAGATGCGGCCCTGTGCCCAGGTTCCGTTCTTCACTTTGTGGCGAATGGCGTCTTCGCTATAGCCGGTGAGTTCGGATGCGCGGTTGATCATTACCCAGCGTGGAAGGCTCATTTTTGTTGCTCCCCTGCACGGCGCGCGATGCCCTCGGCCTGGCGCTGCTTGCTGCATTGTTGGTGGTTGCCGTGTGCCCGCGACTTGTCGCATTTGTCGCAGATGGTTTGGAGGTCTAGGGGCGGCATTTGCCCGCGGCGTATGCGGACTGTTCGGCGAAGGGCTGTCATGCGGCCTCCTTGAGGGCTTGGATAATCCGCTTCCCTGCCAGAGGTGGAACCGCGTTCCCCGCCATGTGCACGGTCAGTCGATGGCTGTCCGGCCGGAGAGTGCTGCCCGGAAACGTCTGAGCGGCCAGGACTTCGTCTGCGGTGATCATCCGCATCTTGTCCCCATCGACTACCGCCCACCGATCGCGGGTTGTGATTGTGCCGATCGGTCGGTCAAGACTGCGGCCGGTAAGTCCAGATCCGGAGCCGTAGTAGGGCATCAGGAACCGCTCCCCAAATTTTTCGCGGCCGTTTTTTACCCGAGTCAACGTTGATTCAGCGCGGCCGGGTTTTTCTATTGATGACCAGTTGCCAGAGTCGAAGTCGATAAACGAGCTGGCCGGCACATGCTCGTAGCGTGGAAGCTGGAGGTGCAGAGGTGCTTTGCTTTTGGTAGCAATCATGAACAGTCTGACGCGGTGCTGTGGCACGCCTAGGTCCGCGCAGTCAACGATATGGGGGGCGAGCTGGTAGCCGAGCGCTTTCATCGCCTGGGCCCAGGCAGGGTAAAGCGTCCAGCTCATAAACTCGGGAACATTCTCGATCACCCAGGCTTCTTGTCGACGGCTTTCTGCACAGTCCACAACTGCCCAGGCGGTCGAACGTGAGTCGTCGTGTTCCGGATTGTCCGCACCTTTGCCTCGGGCTCTGGTATGGCCTTGGCAGCAAGGCGCGGCCAGACCGAGGTCGTGTTTCGGCATGTCGGCCCATCGCGCCTGCCTCAAGTCCTGGCATGCGTGTTGTGCATTTGGGTGGTTGGCGCTGTGCCAATGGACAGCCTCCGGCCAATGGTTCGCGGCGTACACGACGGATACGCCCGCATCCGTGGCGCCTTGGGTCAAGCCCCCGAGGCCGGCAAATAGGTCAATGGCTTCGATCATGCCGTCATACCCCGACGGTGATCGCTTTGCATCAGCTCCATCAGGCGGCTGAAGTACTGCATGCTTGCGACTTGGGCAGGCAGCGGGGTGATTCGCTCGGGCATTGCCGGGATGCCCTTCAGGCATTGCCATTCGCCGGGGTGGTGAGGCATCAGGTCGCGGCGCTCGGTCGCAAGGGCCACCATGTCGGCGCGGAGGACGCTGTCTGGCAGGCCTAGGGGAATGTTGAATCGGTCGCAGATGGCGTGCCACACCCGTTGCTCGACATCGCGGTATTCGGGCATCAGCGCTTTGAGCGGTCGTGTCATGTCGCCGAGGTATGCCTCGGTGGCGTCGTGGATCAGAGCCGATAGCTGGTGCTTTGTCGGCACCAGGTCACACACGATTAAGCTGTGTTGGGCAACGCTGTAGTGCTCGCGTGTGTGGCCGTTGAATCTGCACAGGTTGGCCAAGGCGTGGGCGATATCGCGAGGGCTGATCATAGCTGCGGTAGGGTTGAGCAGATTGAACTGGATGCCGCTGTGGGTGAGGATCCAGCTCATGCTGCACCTCGCCCGACAGTCCATTCCGGCCGGTTGAAATCTGCCGTCAGCTTGGACGCCATTCCAAGTGTTGTTAGGGCTCGGTCCGCGAGCTGTTTGATTTGGACTTGCTGGGCATTTGCTTTTGCGCTTACTGGCTCGGTACCAGGGAATGCCTTCCACGTTTCCTGTGCGAGGCGAAGGCTATCTGCCGTGTTGAGAAGCAAATGGGCATCCTCGCGGGATAAGAAGGTTCCGAACGACAAAGTCTGACGATACAGCCCGAGGTAGCGTTGCTTAGCCTCGTTGAGATCGGTTTGATACTGCTTGAGATCGCTATGGCGAAGGCGATTGACTCGCTTCATCGCTTTGAGGAAGTAGAAGGATGTCAGCGCCCAGCCGGCCAGCAGGCCAAAAAGGATGATGTAGGTTTCATTTTGCATGTGCTGTGTACCTCAGTAGAGCCCGCCGCCGGGATCGTTGGTGAGAGGACGGCGGCGGGGTGTTGCTTCGGGTTTAGTTACCGGGTTGCTTCGTACAGAGGTACTTCGTTGATCGCGCCTTTGATCTTCGTGCGAACCGCGTTGTAGGCCTCTTCCAGTACTTTCTCTGGGCGCACCAGCTCGAACCACATTTGCAGGCGACTATCGACAATCCGGTAGCGGAAGCGAGCAGGGACGCAGAAGGCGTCACCACCGAGGAAAGGTTTAACCCCGATGAAAAACTGTTCGGGGATGTTGAGCTGCCCTGTTTCGCCGGCGCGGCCGTCGATCTCTTCGTTGTAGGTCAGCTGAACCTGGCCGTTGTCGAGGCGAGTGCCTTGGCGAAATGAAATGTTCTTCTTCGCTTCCAGTGTTCTGCTGATCTCCAGCATGTCGGCGGCGCTTGGTGCTGTCGGGGTGTCGTCTGGTGCGACGATGTCTTTCACGTTCTCTTCGACGAACTCGGCGAAGGTAGCCTGGTCCATGCGCTTGCGATCGCCAGCTTTCCAGCGGCCCCACTCGACAGTGATGGGGCAGCAGTACGTTGCAGTGTGATCACTCCAGGCAGGCAGATCGGGCTGGTGGTAATCGATCACTGCCGAGAAGGTGCGACCTTCGGGGCCGTTGCAGAACACAGCAGTCGCTGTGGTAGCAAAACGGTTTACGTAGGCAATGAAGCTGTCGGCATCAAGCACAGTAATCTTCTGGCGGACGCGCGTTGGTGCGTGTTGCAGATGTTCCAGCGATTTGATGTCGACGCCATCGGGAATCAGGGCAAATGGCGCGGCCAGATCATCATGGTCAATCGGTTTGCCCAGGGCTTGAGCTAGGGTCACAAGATGTTGAATTGCTTGCTGCATTGGATGTGCTCCATTTTTTGGTGAGAGGCTTTACTGCGAAACGTTGCGGAGGCTTGCGGGGTTCTCTTCTTCAATCACGGGGCGGAGCTGCAAATCTTGCTGGCGTGGGTCGCGACGGGTGAGGTTGCCTTCAGGTGTCAGGAAGAACAGGGAAGTACCGCGGGACAGAACCGGTTCTTTCACCTTGACGTCGGCCTTGATGTTCATCTGGCCGCGCCCGTCAGGCTTGTAGTTCAGTTCGATCACCAGCTTGCCGGCTTTGCCGGACAGACGAATGGCGTCGATGAGGCTGTACTGGGCCTCGCTCAGTTCATCGAGAAGGCCGCCGGCCTCGATGTCCCGTAGCGTGTCGATGAAGGGGCGTGCTTTGCTCATGTGCTGTGCCTCATTGAGTGCGAGTTGTTTGCCCCTGAACGGCAGGGGCGCCGTTGGTTCAGGCCGCTTCCTTCGTTGCTTGGGCATCGAGGAAGTCGGCCAGGTCGTGCAGATAAACCACCCGTTGAGCGCGAGCCGATCCGTGCAGGCGCTTCACGACCAGCGCAATGCGGCCTGCCTTGATTTCGGTCAGCAGGTAACGGTCGGTCCGGATGTGTGTGAAGTACTGTTCGCGTACCGCCGACAAGGTCGGGCATGGCGTGGCGAACTGGCGGCGAAGTTGATCGAGTGTGTTACTCACGCTGCGTCCTCCCCGTGCCCCTCCAATCGGGGCACCAACTTCAGGCGAATCATTTCGGCGAGGCCTTCTTTGCTTTTGCCTATGGCGGCGGCGCATATCTGGCCTTTTTCGTCAGCGACCACGGCGCCGAATGGATGCTCGGGTGAATTGGTTGGGGTGACGTAAGCGACTTGGCCTTCTTGGATCACGCCGTTAACGCAGCGGAAAACTTCGGCCAGTTCCAGCGTGCGGCAAGGAATGCTGGCCAGCAGGTCAATGGCTTCGCTCGCTGCGCCAATGAGCGTGGCGCGGCTGACCACACCCGGGCTGTCCAGATAGATTGGGATCAGTCGCAGGGCGCCGAGAGCTTGGGTGTATGCATTGAAGTAATTGGTTTTCATGCTGCGGCGTCCTTGTTCGTGATGGTGATTCCCAGCTTCTTAGCCAGCCAATCAACCCCTTCCTCTTTCACCATGACTACGGCGTAGTGCCGGTATTTGTTGATGGAAGGGATCAAGGTGCTGCGTGGGTCCGAGTACAGGTAGCCACGTTCACGGTGCTGGCTGGCAAGGTCGCCGCTGGTGTTCAAAATGCCGAGCTCCCGCAACCTGGTGCGGAAGGCGCGGGGTTTGAGGCCGAGCACTGCGGCGGTTTCGTCCAGGGTGCGGTTCATGGCGCTGTCCTCAGGCTGCGTCGCTATCGACGCGGGCGGTCAAGGCGGTGAAGAGCTCGTCGAGCTGGCCAAAAAGGTTGTCGAGTGCGCCGTCGTTGTGCAGCACCAGGTCGTTGTCCTGAATGCCAATGCCCGATTCGCTGACGTGTGGGTTCACCTCTGTTGCATCAGGACGGACGACGTGGACAACGATCCCGCCGCGCTGGCGAACAAAGTCGGCTTCGTTCTCGAATCGCAGATCGCTGATCACGAAACCGGTCGCGGTGTCATGGGTCTGCCCGAGGAATTCGAGGTTCTGCTCAGCCAGCAGCAGCCAGAGTTCTGGGTGAACCAGGTTGCGGCCCCATTCAGTCCCTAATGACTGCATCAGTTCGCGCGCCGAGCGGCCGAGCCAGCCAATGGGCTGCTCTTTGCGGGCGCCGTCGAAGTCGCATGGGCTCAGGTTGAAGATGTTCATCAGTCCTTCGCGTAACGGATCTGCGAATGCGTAAGCCTGAAAGCCGTGAACGTTCACTAGGTGAGTGGCGGCGGTGCTTTTGCCGGTGCGTGCGCGGCCGGCGAGACCGATCAAAAGTTGCTTCATGCTGCGTCACCTCCCCATGGGGAAGTGTCTTTGGCGTCGATCAGCTGGGCTGTGCGGGTCTTGCAACGTGCATTGGTGATGACCAACAGTCCGGTGGTTTGCTGAATGGCGATCACTGCTGCACGGCTGGTGGCGGCCGCTGGATGCAGATAGACGGGGCAGCGGGTATTGCTGTGCTGTGTGGTTTGCATGGCTCGTACTCTTTGGTGAGAGGGGTACGAGAACAAGACTACAATTCAATTTGTATTTAGGTCAACAGGCAAATTTGTATTTGATTTGAGGCCGAAAAAAAACCCGCTCAAGGCGGGCTTCAATTTGTTTGTTTTCAGCGTAGAACGGAGTACCAGAACACCCGGCCGATGATGACTATCGACTCCGAGTGGATTCTTTCCAGTGTGTATTCCTCGTCGGGGTACTCGTCTCTATTGAAGCTGCGCATCCTGATCCCGCCGAGTGGTAGGCGATAGAGCATTTTTACGCGGAGCTCGTCATTGTGGCTAAGCGCGTAAATATCCCCGTCCTTAAATTCCTTTTTCCCCTGGTCAACGCCGACGGTGCTGCCGTTTGGAAGTACTGGTTCCATGCTGTTGCCTGAGACGGTGACGCAGACGGCATTGTCCGGTTCGACCCCTTGCCTGCGTAGGGTGATCTTTCCAAATCTCAGCTTGGACCTTACGTGGTCGTGCGTTACAGCCCTGCCATTTCCTGCCGAAAGCTGTACTTCCTTGAGCAATGGAACCTCGATTTCATCGTCATCCAGTGGGGTCTCGTCATCCCACACTTCAATTGGGCCGAGCATGACCGCCTCAGGGACGGTTGATTTTTTTTGATCGCCGGTCAGGGCGGCCACTTCTTCAATCGAGATGCCGAGCACCTGAGCGATCTGGATAGAGAAGCGGGTATTTTTGGTGTCGCCCGCCTCGAATGCTGCGTACGTCTGCTGACTGAACGTTTCTTCGGGACCCAAGAGTGCTCTCACTTTTTCGGCGAGTGCGACCTGGCTGAGCTTTAGTTTTTTGCGGCGTGCCTTGAACAAGGCTGCTACGGCCGACGGATTCTTGGAGGCTTTAGTCATCCCTGAATAATACAAATGATTTTGTACTCCATCCAACACGCTAATTTGTTGCGTAAATACAAATTTAGCTGTAATTTCTGTTTGTACTTTCTGCTCTGAGGTCCCCATGAACCACTCTGATGAGATGCGCTTAGCGCTGGTTGAAGCTGTCGAGGCGGCCAAAGGTCAGGTCGCCTTCGCGCAGGTCATGTCGAGCCCGGGACGTGTGGTTTCGCAGCAGATCGTCTCGTATTGGCTGAAGCGGGGATATTTGCCCGCGGAGCTTGTGGTGCGGGCCGAGTTGATGACCGGTGTTTCTCGGTTTCGACTTCGACCTGATGTTTTCTGTGTGCCGCAAGACCTTCAGGAATCAAAGGCTGCTTAATTAAGGTGCCGAGCTGGGGCCTCTCACCAAAGATCCCCCAGCTCAGCTACGACGACACACAGCACATGCACATCGGTCGTGGTTGTAGGATAGGGTTAACCCTGGACTATGGCTACACCGTAAACAGGGGATTTACGGTTATGAGTCGCACAGATCTTTTGCCGGACGCTGGTCCGGTTCTTCCTCTACGTCAGGCGATCTATCGCGCTGGTCGTGACTTCAAGGGCGGAATCACCGCCCTTGCCTTTGAGATGGTGTTGGATAACGACACCCTTCAAAAGAAACTTAAGCTCGACGAAGAGCGCCGCTGGCTGAACCCTGATGAGCTTGAAGATGTGATCAGGTTGACTGCTGACCCGCGCTTGCTTGACGCGTTGATGCGTCCGGCGGGTGCGGTCTGGTATCGCCCGGTACCGGTACCGGCAACGCGTGATGCTCTTAAAGCTGTAGGCAAGTTGCTCGGCGAGACCGGTGAGTTTGTGGCTGCGATGCACGATGGTGCTGCCGACAATATCTGGGAGCTTCACGAAGTCTTGGACCTCGAAAAGCAGGGCATGGACGTTATCCGCGAAATCCTCGGCATCATGGCGGGTGCTCGTCAGGCGATGGAGGACCGCGTCAATGGCTGACGATATCGATCGCGCCAACGACCAGGCGCAATACCTGCTCGACGTTGCCCTTCATCGCAGTCGTCGCGTGCCATCGAGCCGTGTCAGTGCTCAGTTCTGCGAGGATTGTGACGATCCTATCCCGTTGCTTCGACAGCAGACGATTGAGGGTTGCGAGACCTGCGTCCACTGTCAGGGGTTGCGGGAGGCTCGGCGATGAGTGAACCGGCCAAAGGAATAGCCATCGCCACGTGGGCAAAGCGTTACATCAACACCTTCGGTCTTGCCTTGGTCGCCATTGAACCTGGTGAAAAGGCGCCGAAAGGCATTGGCTGGAACAAGCCGGGCGGGTTCATCACCGACCCTGCGGCAGCCGAAGCATTCTGGCAAAGAAATCCGAACCACAATCTGGGCGTCGTGCTCGGGCCGAGTCGCGTCTGCTCGTTGGATGTTGACGATGTGCAGTGGACGCGCCACGTGCTTTACGAGCTGTTGGGCGTGGATCTGGATGCCATGGCTGTCGTGTATCCGACCATCGTTGGTAACCCCCTGCGGTTTCGAGTTTTGTTCAAGTTGCCGGACGGCATTGAGCTGACCCGGCATTCTCTTTCCTGGCCAAATGAAAAGGACCCGGATGGCTCGATTCACAAAGGCCTGATGGACACGGCGAAGGCCGCGAAAGAGCAGGGCGATGTCGCCGGCGAGGCTGCTGCCCGCGCCGAAGCTGAAGAGTACAAACGTTTCACGGTGTTTGAACTTCGTGCCGGCCTGGTGCAGGACGTGTTCCCGCCGTCGATTCATCCTGGTACCGGCAAGCCTTACATCTGGAAAACCCCGCCCAACGGCACGGACGGTTTGCCAACGCTGACCAACGATCTGCTGGCCATCTGGCAAAACTGGGACATCTTCAAGCGCGATGCTGAAGCAGCATGCCCCTGGGCAATTAAACCCGCAGCTCCGGCGCCGAAGGCCGTCAAGCGCTCGGCGCCGGCGGCGGGTAAGTCGCCATCGGTGATTGACGAGTTCAATCGCTGTCACGACGTTGAAGAGTTGCTGCGGGCCAACGCGTATATCAAGCGGGGCAGCAAGTGGTTGTATCCACAAAGCAGCACCGGCCTACCGGGTGTGACAATCAGCGAGGGCAAGGTTTACTCGCACCATGGGGCCGATCCGCTCGCGAATGGTCATCAGAACGATGCCTTTGAGGTGTTCTGTTTGCTCGAGCACGGCGGTGATCAGTCGAAGGCGGTGAAGGATGCTGCGCGCATGCTGGGTATGCAGCATTCAACGCGGCCTGATCCGCGGGATCTTCCCCCGACCCCATCTGATGACCTGAACGAGCCGAGCTCGGGGGTGACCGCAGACAGCGAGGCCGCTCCGGCTCCTGATGGGGGTGCGGGGGACGTGTTGACGCTTGAGCACATCCTTCGGCGATTTGCATTGGTGGAAGGCACAACCCACGTGTGGGACTTCGACCAATCGCGAGTTATGAAAAAGTCCGCATTCGAAGCTCGGGTCGGTAAGCCATTGGCCAAACAGTGGTTAGAGGACACCGAGCGTCGCAAGCTGATTTCGGATGACCATGTCCGTGATATCGAGCAGTCGCGGCGAATGGCGGGCAAAAAGGGCGGCGCCTTCGGTATGCCTCCGACAGAGCGTTACGTGTACATCGACGGCACTAAAGACGTATGGGACAGAGAGAAGAAGCGGCGTGTTGCAGAGGGTGCAGTGAAGATGGCCCTGGGCGACACGTACCCATTGTGGTTGAACAGCAGTGAGCGGCGGGTGGTCGATGTTGACCACATTGTGTTTGACCCGACGATGACCAAAGACCCGAGCATCTACATCAACACGTTCGATGGTCTGCCGCTTGAGCCGGTCAATGATGATGAAGCCTGCGCAAACCTGCGCTGGCTGATTTCGTTCCTGTGCAACCACGATGAGGACGCAGCGCGTTGGTTGACGCGGTGGATGGCATACCCGCTTCAGCACCTCGGCGCCAAGATGGACACGGCTGTTTTGATGCATTCCATCATGGAAGGCTCCGGTAAAAGCCTGCTGTTCGCTGATGCATTGGGGATGCTTTACGGTCAGTACGCGGCCACGGTTGGGCAGACGCAGCTCGAAAGTAACTTCAACGCCTGGCAAAGCCGAAAGCTCTGGTCGGTGTTTGAAGAGGTTGTCAGTCGTGACCAGCGTTACAACCAGGTGGGCAAGATCAAGCATTTGATCACCGGCAAGACGGTGCGCATGGAATCGAAGTTCATCAATGGCTGGGAAGAGGCCAACCATATGAATGCGGTGTTCCTAAGCAACGAGATCATGCCGTGGCCCATCAGCGAGAGTGATCGGCGGATGTTGGTGATGTGGCCCGAACAGACCCTGCCCGAAGTCCGGCAGAAAGCTATCGGCCATGAGTTGAAAAATGGCGGGGTTGCGGCGCTCTACGGCTGGTTGTTGTCGGTTGACCTTGGTGACTTTGACGAGCGCACTCGGCCACCGAGCACGGCGGCACGTGAACGACTGGTGGCTTTGAGTCGGGCTGGGTGGCAAACGTTCCTGAACCTCTGGAAGTTCGGCGAGCTGGGTCGCGATTTGTGGGGTGTGTGCCTTTCGACTGACCTCTATTCGCTATTTCTTGAGTGGTGTCACCGCAACAAAGAGCACGTGATGAGCCAGACCAAGTTCTCGTTGTTCCTCGGCTCTGAAGTCGATAAGACCCGCTCTATCCCCTGGACTGAAGGTAGTAACAGGCGGTTTGGCGCGTTCTTCTTCCCTAATGATCCTGACGCTTCCCAGCCCCCATCATTGAAGGCGGCCGATCTGGGCAAGACAGTCTGCAACTGGCGCGCACAGGCGAAGTTGGCTGGGTGGAACGTGGACAACTGGGAACACGTCAAGGCGGCTGCAGCATGAGTGCGCATAAAAGTGTGTTGGGTGTGTCGGGCGTGTGTTGGGTTGGTTTTTGGAACCCCACACAATTTCGGGCCTTGAATTACGCGGGTTTGCGGCTGCTGTGCGGGGTGTGTTGGGTTTGGTGTCGCGCACGCGCATGCATGACGTTATTTGAACCGAAAGTAAGGGTAAGAAAATTTTCTTATGCGAGGACAGATAAACCCAACAAACCCAACACACTCAACTCAAAGCTAATAAAGGTATTGATTTTAAAGAGATTTATTTGTGTTGGGTTTGTGTTGGGTTGTGGTTTTTTTGTGTCGGGTTCGGTTTTTCGGGGGGAAGGGCGATGATCGAAGAAATGGAAGTACTGTTGAAGCACTGGGGCGAGCAATGCCGGGGCAATGGTGAGGCCGGCGGGATGGGCAGTCCGATGGCAACGATCATGGAGTGGGGCGGCTGCGCACCTCGCGGCACACCCGGCTCTCGGATCATCCTTGGTGCAGGAGCTGGTCCAGATGCGGTTGCTCAAGAAATCGGTGCAGCTCTGTCAGAGATCGCTCGACAGGACGAGCGGGGTGAGCGGTTGCAGCGGTTGGCAGGCGTGCGGTATGGCGATGATCCGGCGCCGACCTGGCTGATGCAAATGCATCTGTTGGGTCTAGCGTCCAGCGCGAAACAGACTTACTACGACCAGGTGCACGATCTGCATCAGCGACTGGTGCAGGTGCTGACTGATCGCGCCGAGGCGCGCAAGTGGCTTGCCACTGGTCGGGGCGGAATGCCTCAAAGTCTCCTCAAGGTTGCGTCAAAGTTGCGTCGAGTTGGTTAACCGAAAATGCCCTCTTTTCGGTTCCGTACTGAGGGGGTAAAAAGTCACCACGATATGGAATTTGCGCCTTGGCGCTGACCTCGCACGTGCTGTGCAGCTTCACCCGGCCCTCCCTGAGCCGGTCACCTAACCCCGCTTCGGCGGGGTTTTTATTTTCGGCCCGATGGGTGTCTGCAATGGAGAATCAGCATGAGCGAGCCGGCAACTATTGTCGTGGCCGGTGGTGTGGGATTGGCTGCTACTGGCCTGCTAGCGGGCGTTGACATGCTCGCAGTGATCGGCGCGCTGGCTGGCTCGTTGGTCTTCTTCACCACGACCGAGGAATTGCCCGTATGGAAGCGCGTTCTGTTCCTGCTCGTTTCTTTCGTGATGGGTTACATGTTCGCCCCTGGCATGGCCGAGGTTGAGATGTTCGGCACCAGGCCATTCAAGTACACCGGGCCAGCGGCGTTCGGTGCTTCGGTTGTGGTTGTCACCGTTGCACTGGCCGTCATCAAGCGGCGCGGCCTCATTGCTGAACAGCAAGGGAGGCAGGATGGATAGTCAACTATTGCAGCAGGTCCTCACGCAGGTGACGTTCTGGTTGTGTGTCGCGTTGTTCGTTCGACTGTTCACGTTCAAGCGGCAAGGTGCTCGGTTCCGTCGGAACATGAGTTGCCTCGCTTGGCTGGTGATGGTCGCGGCTGGCTCTGCTGCGGGGTACATCGGCAAAGGGCAGTTGGTCATGCCGCATAACTCTTGGCCGTTGGTGGTCCTGCTCGCGGTGTTCGTTGGGTCTGTCTGCAAAAGCTCGGGCAACCTGGCACGTGTATGGAAGATGGGCTGATGAGCAAGGTTTCGGATGACCGACGTGGCAGTAGTACCGAGCGTGGTTATGGGTACAAGTGGCAGAAGTCTCGCGATGGCCACCTGCGTCAGCATCCCTATTGCACCATGTGTTCGACAGATCAACGGCCAGTGGCAGCGACCATCGTTGACCACAAGATCGCGCCGAAGCTGAAGGACGCCAAGGATAGTGGCGATCCGGTGCGTATCAAGGCCGCATGGAAGCTGTTCTGGAACCCGAAGAACTGGGCGAGCCTGTGCAAGTTCTGCCATGACTCGACCAAGCAGCGGCTGGAGAAGAGTGGTCGGCTCCCTGGCTGCGGTGCAGATGGCCGTCCCGCCGACCCGGGCCACCACTGGAACCGGTGACCAGCTGCCATCGGCGCACCAAAAAATGGCACAACCCCGAGGGTAGGGGGGGTGAAAAACTTCATTCGGACTTCCTTCTAGACCGCTCGCCCCCCTCGCTTCGCAAAGTCGGGAAAAATGAGGGGAGGGGGGTATCAACAGGCAGGGGTATTTATGGCCGGAAACGGAAACTCGGGTCGCCCTGGAAAACCAGCGGTGCTCAAACTTTTGCAGGGGAATCGGGGCCGGGAAAATCTTGATGACCTGATTGCAGAGGCCACAACGCCGGCGGTACCCGTGGGGGCACCGCCAATGCCGGATGTCCTTTCGATAGAGGCAGTTGCGGAATGGGAGCAGTTGGTTCCCGCATTGATCTCCCTCGGTATCGTTTCGCAGCTGGATTCGATGGCGCTGGCAACTTATTGCCAGGCGACGGCGGACTGGCGGCGCTACCAGCGGCTGATTGCTAAGCGGAATGTTGAGTCCGCTGATGAATTGGGCGGCGACATCCAGACCTTCAAAACCGGCGCGCAGCAGATGCACGTCCTTCGGCAGCTGGCGAACGATGCGGAAAAGCGTGCCAACGCAGCTGGTGCGCAGTTCGGCCTTTCGCCGATGTCCCGGCGCAATCTGAAAACGGCACCGCCGCCGCAAGGTGAGCTCTTCCCTAATGAACAACGAGACGCCGCAGACAAGTATTTCCGCTGACGATCGCGTCACTGCCTTTGCCCTTGCCGTATTGGCTGGCGATATCGTCGCCGGTCCCAATGTTCGTAACGCCTGTAAACGCCACCTTCGCGACCTGGAGCATGGGCCTTCACGTGGTTTGATTTGGGATTTGGATAATGCCAACCGCGCAATTGGTTTTTTCGAGGATGTGCTTTGCCTCAACGGCGGTGACTACGAAGGCATGCCGTTTCTGCTGGCTCCGTGGCAAGCCTTTGTCGTTGGTAGTTTGTTTGGCTGGATGACCGTTGATGGTTATCGCCGCTTCCGATTGGGCTACATCGAGACAGGAAAAGGCTCTGGCAAAAGCCCGTTGGTCGCCGGGATCGGCCTTTACGGGTTGGTCGCCGACGGTGAGCAGCGCGCCGAAATCTACGCGGCGGCGACCAAGCGCGATCAGGCAATGATCTTGTTTCGTGATGCCGTGTCGATGGTCGACATGTCTCGCAACCTTCGCTCGCGCCTGGTGCAGTCTGGTCGCGACGAAAAAGTTTGGAACCTGTTTTACGAAAAGACCAACTCCTTCTTTCGGCCCATCAGCGCTGACGAAGGCAAGTCAGGTCCTCGGCCACACATCGGCTTGCTTGATGAGGTGCACGAACACAAGAGCGCCGCCACTGTAAACATGATGCGCGCCGGTACCAAGAACCGCCGCAAAGCCATGGTGGTGATGATCACCAACAGTGGCTCCGACAAGAAGACGGTCTGCGGCCAGTACCATGATCTGGGCGTCCGGATCTGTGCGGCCATCGAAGATGACGATAGTTTTTTCGCGTTCATCTGCTCGCTGGATGAAGGCGACGACCCGTTCAAGGACGAAGCCTGCTGGCCCAAGGTCAACCCCTCGCTGGACTACATCGCCGAAGGGCAAAGCGATGGCATCCCCGGTCGCAAGTACTTGCGTGAACAGGTCCAATCGGCCCGAGGGCTACCGGCTCAGGAGTCGGTGGTGCGTCGTCTCAACTTCTGCGAATGGACACAAGCTGATGCCCCATGGATTTCTTGGGGTGTTTGGAAGCAGGCCGAAGAACGTGTGCCAATGCGGCTACTGCGCAACCGCCGATGCGTCGGCGGGCTCGATCTAGCCAGCACCACGGACTTGACTGCATTTGTCCTGATCTTCTGGCCCGCCCCACATGATCCGCACTGGCGGCTGCTGCCGTACTTCTGGATCCCGGACGATGACCTTCAAGGGCGCGAGGATCGCGACAAGGTGCCCTACGCCATGTGGGTTAAAGATGGGCACCTTGAAACGACCCCGGGCCGGGCCATCAGTAAGCTGCATGTGCTGCGTCGCCTGGTCACGATCTGTGCGTACTTCGACGTCGAGCGCATCGCCTATGACCGGTGGCGCATTGAAGACCTGCTGCAGCTGATGTCCGAGTACGACATCTCACTGCCAGAAATGGTGGGGTTCGGCCAGGGGTACAAGGACATGGGGCCGGCAGTCGATGAGTTCGAGCGCCGTCTGCTGGGCCTAGCCCCTGAGCAGGACGTGATCGATCTTGATCCCGCTGACTGGGAGGTCATCGAAAGCGAGACAGTTGAAACCCTGCGTCACGACGGTAACCCGGTAATGACCTGGTGCGCCGGCAACGCGGTGATCGTTTCTGATCCAGCCAACAACCGGAAGGCCGACAAGGCCAAGGCGACCGGCCGGATCGACGGCATCGTCGCATCCATCATGGCCGTCGGAATCAGCAGCAAGGCTGCTGGGCCGAGTGGCAAATCCATCTACGACGAAGGGGCTGGTATATGAAATTGGGCATCCTGTCATGGGTGGCTGGGCTGCTGGGCTTCAGTCTGCTGGTGTACGGCGTGGCAATGATCAGCACGCCGGCTGCCTGCATTGTTGCCGGCCTCGGCTTGATGGCCTGGTCATTCCTTGCCGATCGCGCATCCGCTGCACTGAAAGCCAAAACCAAACCACCAGGAGGTTGAGCATGTTCTTTTCAAGCGTGCTCGGCGAGGGGCGCGGAAATCTGACAGAAACGAGCGACGGATTTTGGCGTGGTCTTCTGGGTGGCGGCCGCAACAGCACGGGCGTGAGGGTCACGCCCGAGTCGGCGTTGGGCCTGCCGATCCTGCAAAACTGCGTCACGCTCCTGGCCGAGACCATGGGGCAACTGCCCTGCGAGATGTACCGCCGGCTGGACAAAGGCCAGCGCGAAGCGGCCATCAACCATCCGGCGTATGACGTCCTTCGGTACCAGCCAAACGGATTTCAGACGCCTTATGAATACCGGGAGTGCACTCAAGGTGCTGCCGGTTTGCGGGGTAACGCTTACAGCTTTATTGACCGGCGGGATGACGGAAATGTCGCAGCGCTCTGGCCGTTGTGCAACGACAAAGTGCAGGTACTGAAAGGCGGAGACATGCTGCCGTACTACCGGATCAGCGGTGGCGAAACTCTGCCGATGCGCATGATCCACCACGTGCGGTGGTTTAGCACCAACCATTACGTAGGGCTGTCGCCGATTGAGGTCCATGCCGAATCGTTGGGCTTGGCTCAGGCGGTGCGGCAATACACGGGCAAAAGCTTCGCCAATGGTGTGACCGTCTCCGGTGTGATCGAGCGGCCGCGTGAGGCCCCGGCTATTAAGGATCAAGGCAGCATCGACAAGATTGTCGATCAGTGGGGGCAGAAGTTTGGCGGCATGGACAACGCCAAGAAGGTTGCGCTGCTGCAGGAGGGCATGACCTTCAAACCCGTCTCTATGAACAACGTTGACGCTGAAGTGTTGGGGATTCTCAAAACCACCGGTACCGACATCGCCCGGATCTACAAGATCCCGCTGCCCATGGTCAACGACCTGGAGAAGTCCAACTACAACACGCTTGAGCAGCTGATGATTCAGTTCGTGGTGTTCGCGTTGTTGCCTTGGGTCAAGCGTCACGAGCAGTCGATGATGCGCGACTTTCTGTTGCCCGCTGACCGGCGTGAGTACTTCATTGAATTCAACCTGTCCGGCCTGCTGCGGGGCGATCAGAAAAGTCGGTATGAGGCCTACGCCATCGGGCGTCAGTGGGGCTGGCTTAGCGTCAACGACATCCGCCGGCTGGAGAACATGCCTCCGGTACCAGGCGGCGAGATCTACCTGCAGCCGCTGAACATGGTGGACGCCGGCAAAGGTGCCCCCGATCTGACTAACCCCAACGTGCGAGCGCAGCTCGAATTGCAGCACGTTGAAATCGAGAGGATGTTGGCGCAATGAAACACTACCTTAGAGCCTCCAGCCTGCTGTTCAATCAGCCGTTGTTGGTGACGCCTGACATGTTGGACCTCGGCGTTCGCTGGGCCAACCAGGCAATGAGCTTGAACATCGTAAACATCGGGGCTGTAGCAGGCGCCGGTCTTTGGTCGGATGATGGCCTGGACCGCATCGCCCAGCGCGAAGAAGAACGCCGTACAGCCATTGCCCGCACCGGTATCGAAGTGATTCCGGTCAGCGGCGTGTTGGTCAGTCGCGGCAGCCACGTCAGCATGTGCGAGACGATGACCAGCTATGAAACGCTGCGGGCTCAGATTCGCAACGCTGTTGCGGATCCGATGGTTGAGCGCATCGTGTTGGACATCGACAGCCCCGGCGGTTCTGCCGTCGGCGCGTTCGAGCTGGCGGCCGACATTCGCGCCATGGTGCAGCAGAAGCCAATCACTGGCATCGTCAACTTCATGGCTTACAGCGGCGGCTACCTGATCGGTGCGGCCTGTAGCGAACTGGTGGTGAGCCAGACCAGCGGTGTTGGCTCCATCGGTGTCATCGCCAGTCACATGGATCGATCCAAGCAAGAGGAAGGCATGGGCGTCAAGGTGACAACCGTGTTTGCCGGCGCTCACAAAAACGACCTCAGTCCTCACGAGCCACTGAGCGACCAGTCGCTCAAGTACCTCAACGACGTCGTGCAGGAGAGCTATCAGCTCTTCGTCAATGCGATTGCCGACTACCGCGGGCTCTCGGTACAGCAGGTCATTGCCACTGAGGCGGGCTTGTATCGAGGGCAGGCCGGTATCGCGGCGGGCCTCGCCGACCGCATGCAAAGCCCGCAACAAGCTGTCGATGATTTATCCAACTCAGTGGCATTGAGCCGAGCCAGCCGGCAGCAAGGCCGTCTTTCCGTCCGTGCAGCTGCAATGGATTTTCAAACCAAGATCTGACCGCGTTCGCGGCAGTCGTTCGAAGCCCGCCTTGTGCGGGTTTTTTAATGCCCAGGAGGCACCATGTCCCTTGTACTTCAATTGCGTAGCGAACGCGCCAAACTCAATGAGTCGCTTCAGGCTCTGGCAAAGCTTGAGTCTGGCGGTGAAACCCTGTCGGCTGAGCAGCTGACTCAGTTCACCAGTCTGGAGGCTCAGTTCAATGCGCTGACTGACAAAATCAGCCGCGCCGAACAGGCTGAGCGAATGGCCGCCGCCAGTGCGGTACCGGTCAGTGAGTCGGCGCAAGGCCGCACCGGTCCACCACCAGGTTACATTTCCGGTTCGGGTCCAGCTGATGCGCCAGGTGTGCGCATGGCTCAGATGGTTCGTTTGCTGGCCGCTGCCGGTGGCAATCAGCATCAGGCCGCTCAAATGGCAGAGCAGGGTGGTTATTCCACCGATGTTGCCATGGCGTTGAGCACCGTGACGCCGGGTGCCGGTGGTGTGTTGGTTCCTCAAAACTTCGCAACCGAAATCATTGAAGCCCTGCGCCCAATGTCGGTTGTGCGCAAGATGGGTACCCGGAGTCTGCCATTGAATAATGGCAACTTGACCATGCCGCGAATCACCGGCAACACCATCGTGACCTACATCGGTACCGAAACCGATATACCGATCACCGGCATGACGTTCGCTGACACGAAGCTTTCTGCGAAAAAAGCGGCAGCAATTGTGCCTATCTCGAATGACCTAATTGCCAACGCCGGTATCAGCCCTCGCATTGACGACATTGTCGTGAACGATTTGGCGGTGTCGATGGGGCTCTCGGAAGACCTGCACTTCATTCGCGCCGACGGCACCGGCACGCTGCCCAAGGGGATGCGCTATTGGGCACAAGCGTTCAACGTGTTGCCAGCTCCCGACACCGCTGGCATCACCCTGGAACAAATCGACCTGTTCTGCGGCGGCATGATGCTTCGCATCGAAACGGCCAACGTGATGATGAAGGACTGCGGTTGGTTGATGCATCCGCGCGTGTTCCGCTGGTTGCAGACGCTGCGTGATGGCAACGGCAACAAAGCCTATCCGGAAATTGAACAGGGACTGTTCAAGGGGTATCCGGTTGGTTTGAGCAACCAGATCCCGGTCAACCTCGGCGTCGGCGGCAACGAGACCGAATTCTACTTCGTCAACTTCGCTGACATGATGATCGGCGAAGACATGGACCTGACGATCTCGTTCAGCAACGAGGCTTCGTATAAGGACTCCGAGGGCAACATGGTCAGCGCCTTCCAGCGTGATCAGACCCTGGTCAAGGTAATCGCCAAGCACGACTTTGGGCCACGGCACGTGGAGTGCATCGTGGTCGCCGTCGCCGTGAAGTGGGGCGCCGGCATGTAATCCTTTTGCCCCGCTTCGGCGGGGCTTTGCATATCTGAGGTCGAAGCGATGAGCGATAAAGTTGTAGTACGGTTTCTGAAAGCCTGGCGCGGTTACTCTGCTGACGAGTTGGCAGGGTTTGACGTAGAGGTTGCTGAGGGCCTGAAATCCAAGGGCTTTGCTGAAGCTTACGAAAAGCCAAAAGCAGGTAAGACTGCAACGGCGAAAACAGGTAGTGCCAAAACTGCTGGTGAAACGGGCGCGGCAAACTCGCTGGCTGAGCCACCAGGCGCAACGTCAAACGGTACTGAGGGCGGCGAAGGTAATACGGGTACCGATGACGACGCGAAGCCTTAAGCCATGGCCCGTCGAATCGAGTACTTCGGCGAGCCAGTCCTGACACTGGCGCAGGTGGCTTTCCAGTGTCGGGTTGAGCCGGAGGACATGGAACCGTCGCTGATTGAACAGATCATCATTCCCGGCGTCACCACTCAGTGCGAGTCGAAAACCGGCGCCTCAATTCGCGGTGCCGTTTACGAAGAGGAATGGCCAACCGGCTTCGCCTCGGGGCACGCGCTGGACATTGGCCAGGCCACAGAGGTCGTATCGGTGGATGTCCGGCAGCCTGATGGTTCGTGGGCTGCACACACAGGCTCGATTGAGCTGCGTCAAGATCAACGCGAAAGTTTCCTTTCTTTCCCATCGGGCAGACCCTCTGGGTCGTTACGCATTCGCTACAAGGCTGGTGTCGATCTGGATCTGCACCCCGGCGTCCGCAACTGGCTGCTGATGGCGGCGGCAACAATCTACCGCCATCCGGAGATGTTTCTGGTGGGACAGGCTTTGGCTGAGCTGCCGTCTGCATTTCTCGATCACCTGGTGGCTGAGATCACCGTCCCGCCGAGGTTCTGATTATGGCCATGCGCGAACCCAGTGCTGGAGAGTTGGACCGGCGTATCACCCTGAGGTTGAGGGCCGACATTCCGGCGCCGGATCAAGGGCTTGACTCGTTGTTCACCGATCAAAAAAAACGGTGGGCAAAGATCGAACCTGTCGGTACCGCTGTTTACGCAAACGGTGTTCAGACCGATGTGAAGATTACCCATCGGGTGACCTTCTATTACCTGAAGGGGATGAGCGAGTCCCATGAAGTTGTTCATGGTGACACGATCTATCGGGTTCGCAGGGTCGCGGACATGAACGGCAATCGTCGGTTCACGCTGCTCGAAGTGGAAGAGCTGGGTCCGCAACAGGTTGGGGGAGGGATCTATGTCTAACTCAGCTTCGATTGATGGTTACTTGCACGTCGAAGGCTTCGACAAGTTCGAGCGCGATGCCTTCGACAAACGGAAGATCCGCGCGGGGATGCGCAAGATCGGCCTGTTGATCACACAAAAAGCCCAGATGAATCTCGCGCTTGGCAGTGGCCAGGATGGCTACCCGGTCACTCGCACCGGTGCCACGGTGGAGTCGATCAGTTTCAAGGTGTCACGCTCCGGCTTTCTCGTTCGCATCTCTCCGACCAAAACCACGGCAATGGAAGATTTCTATCCGGCCTACCTGCACTACGGGGTGAAGCGAGGAAAGAAACTCGGAAAGCTGGCGCCCGGGATGGGCAAAGGTAAATCGAACCGTCGAGCCAAAGGGGCTCGCGCCGCCGCGCTGGCCGAGCGTGCTTCCGGTGAATGGCGGATCAAGCCACGTGACAACTACATGGCCGATGCCTTGCAGGACTCGGCTTCACAAGTTCAATCAATCCTCTCTGCTGCGTTCGCAGCTGCTTTGGGCTGATCGCTGATCCTTCTGGACCTCCTCATGAAATTGAATCCGATTGTCGCTCACCTTAAAGCGACATGCCCCGTCTTCGCCGAGCGAGTCACCGGCGGAATTGATTGGGATGCCGTTGTGGATAGCGCAAAGCTTGCTCTTCCTGCGGCATACGTCATTGCTTCGGCGGATGCGGGCGGCCCGAACAAAACGCAAAACGCAGTCATTCAAGACATAACCGATCAGTTCGCTGTGGTGATCGTTCTCGATGCTGGCGATGAGCGCGGCCAGGAAGCCAACGATTTGTTGCACGACCTGCGCGCCGAACTCTGGCGATCTCTTATCGGTTGGTGCCCAGCCCCCGAGTACGAGCCTATCGAATACGGCAAGGGTGCGCTGCTCCACACCAGTAGGGCGCGCGTGGTGTACCAGTTTCTGTTCACCGCCGAGTTCCAGCTTGGGCGGAGCAGGCAAGGCGAGCCTGCTGAAACCTGGCACGAACTCGAACTCGATGGTTTGGCGCCTTTCACCGGCGTGACCTTCAACATGGACTGCATCGACCCGGCAGATCCGAACCTGCAACGACCTGGCCCGGATGGGCGCATAGAAGCGAAATTCTCAGGAGACGTAACACCATGACCAATCGCATCACTGTGGTGCCGGCCTCTGGCCGCTCTGTGCCCGACCCGGAGGCTGGCGACTTGTTGCCAGTTGAAGGCCGGGAAGTCCCCGACAACGCGTGGTGGCGCCGCCGTAAGGCTGATGGGGATGTAACCCTCAAGGCTGATAAAGCCCAATCCACCAAGGGCGTTACCACGCCGAAACCCGAGGAAGCGCAATAATGGCTATCGGATTCAGCAACATTCCCGCCGATATCCGTGTGCCGCTGTTCTATGCGGAGATGGATAACTCGGCAGCCAACAGTGCATCGTCGGCCATGCGCCGGCTGATCGTCGCCCAGGTCAACGGAGACGCCACCAGCGAAAGCATTGGCAAACTGGTGCTGGCGTCGAGTCTTGGGCTGGCCAAGGATATCGGCGGTCAAGGCTCAATGCTGGCTGCGATGTACGAAGCCTGGCGCAAGACTGATCCTATCGGCGAGATCTGGTGTCTTCCACTACAGAGCGAAACCGGTACCGCTGCAACGGCGACCGTCACTATCACCGGTGCGGCGACCGAGCCGGGTTTGCTGAACCTGTATGTCGGCGGTATTCGCGTGCAATCGGTAGTCGTCTCGGCGGCGACTCCGGCAATCGCAGCTGCCGCCCTGGCTGTGAAGATCAATGCCACACCAGACCTGCCGGTTACCGCCGTGGCCGCGGATGGCGTTGTCACGCTCACCTGCAAGTGGAAGGGGGAGAGCGGTAACGACATCGGCTTGATTCTGAATCGCCTGGGCAAATCAAACGGCGAGGCGACTCCGGCAGGCCTGACTATTGTTGCCACCCAAATGACGGGTGGCGTCGGGGCTCCAGACCAGATTGACGCAGTCGCAGCGCTGGGCGACGAGCCGTTCGAGTTCATCTGTGTGCCATGGTCGGACACGACCACGCTGAACGCGTGGCGGGATGCGATGGACGACAACACCGGGCGCTGGAGCTGGGCAAAGCAATTGTTTGGTCACGTCTACAGCGCGAAGCGCGGCACGCTGGGAACGTTGGTAGCGGCCGGTCAGGCGCGCAACGATCAGCACATGACCATTCAGGCCATGGAGCCGGGTGTACCACAACCGGTGTGGGTGCAGGCTGCTTCTCTGGCGGCGCGCACGGCGGTGTTCATCTCGGCAGACGCCAGTCGGCCAACGCAAAGCGGCTCGCTGCCCGGGCTCGATCCGGCGCCGGCCAGTGAGCGGTTCACGTTGACCGAGCGTCAGTCGCTGCTGACCTATGGTTTGGCGACGGCCTACTACGAAGGCGGCTACGTTCGCATTCAGCGCTCGATCACCACCTACCAAAAGAATGCCTATGGCCAGGCCGATAACTCGTACCTGGACAGCGAGACGATGCACCAGTCGGCCTACATCATCCGGCGCATGCAGAGCGTCATCACCAGCAAGTACGGCCGCCACAAGTTGGCCAGCGACGGCACGCGGTTTGGCGCCGGTCAGCCGATCGTCACACCGAGCACGATTCGCGGTGAGCTGATCGCACAGTACGCCAAGCTTGAGTCGGAAGGTCATGTAGAAAACGCTGATCTGTTCGCTGAGCACCTGGTGGTGGAGCGCGACAGCAATGACCCTAGCCGTGTGAATGTGTTGTTCCCGCCGGACTACATCAACGGCCTGCGAATCTTCGCGCTGCTCAATCAGTTCCGCCTCCAGTACGACGCCGCTGCGTAACGCTGACCACGATCACCAAGCCCGCCCCGAGCGGGCTTTTTCATTCTGGAGATACAACCCATGGGCAAAAAAGTAGCGGGCACGGCCTACATCAAGGTGGACGGTATGCAGTTGACCGTCACTGGTGGCGCCGAGGCGCCGTTGATGGACAAAAAGCGGGAGACGGTTTACCCGGGTTTTTACAAGGAAGAAGAGCTGGCGGCTTATTTGAAAATGACCGTCATCCACGATCCGGATCTACCGATCAAAACGCTGACCGAAGGCACGGACATGACGGTCACCTGCGAATTCAACAACGGCAAGGTCTACGTACTTTCGGGCGCGTACCTGGTCGATGAGCCTACGTCGAAAGGCGATGACGGCACCATTGAGCTGCAATTCGACGGCGTGAAAGGGGTATGGCAATGACCGGTGCAATAAAACTTCAAGTGGCCATTGAGGCCCACGGCGAGCCTTTGACCGAGCTGACTCTGCGTCGGCCGACCGTGCAGGAAGTACGGGCCATTAAGGCGCTGCCGTACCGGATCGACAAGAACGAAGAGGTCGGGCTCGACATGGACGTCGCTGCGAAATACATCGCGGTCTGTGCGGGCATCCCACCGTCCTCTGTCAACCAGCTGGACCTCGCTGATCTGAACGCGCTGAGCTGGGCGGTCGCCGGTTTTTTCATGAGTGCGGCGTCGGCTCCATCAACGACCTGATTTCAGTCGCCTACGACCTGGCCTGGTTCTGGAAGGTTGACCCCGAACAGATGATGGCCAGGCCATTGGACTTGCTCACGGAAAGCCTGGAGCACGCCCAACGCATTAACGAACTCCAGCAGGTGTAGTGATGGCGGATAAGTTCCAGCTCAAGGCGTTGATCACTGGCGTCGACAAGTTGTCGCCGACACTGACCGGGATCCGTAAGAACGTTG
Source organism: Pseudomonas sp. PS01299 (assembly GCF_029960145.1). Classification (NCBI taxonomy): domain Bacteria; kingdom Pseudomonadati; phylum Pseudomonadota; class Gammaproteobacteria; order Pseudomonadales; family Pseudomonadaceae; genus Pseudomonas; species Pseudomonas sp. PS01299. The sequence continues at coordinate 36,554 of NZ_JASCPO010000008.1, forward strand.
CCGGTTTCCGCAAGCAGATGAATAGCAGCGGCCTGGGCAACATCGGGTTCAAGGATATGTTGCAGGGCGGCGCTTTCGCTGCGCCATTTATCGCGGGCGCCCGCGCGGCCATGGAATTTGAAACGTCCATGGCTGACGTGAAGAAGGTGGTCACCTTCGACACGCCCGAGCAGTTCAAGCAGATGGGGCAGGACGTGCTTGATATGTCGGAGAAAATGCCGATGGCTGCGAGCGGTATTGCAGCCATTGTGGCTGCCGGCGGACAGGCCGGTTTCGCCCGTGGTGAGCTGAAGCAATTCGCTGAAGACGCGGTGAAGATGGGGATCGCCTTTGATCAAACCGCCGATCAATCCGGCGACATGATGGCCAAGTGGCGGACCTCGTTCAAAATGACCCAGCCTGAAGTGGTGACGCTGGCTGACAAGATTAACTACCTGAGCAACATCGGCCCTTCGTCGGCTGCACAAATTTCCGACATCGTCACCCGCATCGGTTCGCTGGGCGGTATCGCAGGTCTATCCGCCGGGCAGGTTGCGGCAATGGGCGCGACGCTTGCGGGCGTTGGTGTTCCAAGTGAAGTCGCTGCGACGGGCATGAAGAACTTTATGCTATCGCTGACTAAGGGCAGCGCAGCCACCAAGCAACAGTCGGAGGCGTTTAAGTCGTTGCGCCTGGATGTGAAGCAAGTTTCGAAGGGCATGCAAAAGGATGCGCAGGGTACGATCGAGGACGTGCTGGAGCGCATCGCCAAGGTCGATCCGGCGAAACAGGCCGGATTGCTCACCCAGCTGTTCGGTACCGAGTCGGTTTCTGCCATTGCGCCACTGCTGACCAACCTGGACCTTTTGAAGTCCAGCTTCACTGCTGTCGGGAAAGAGGGCAAGTTTGCCGGCTCGATGGAAAGTGAATACACCGCGCGGTCGGCCACCACGGCCAACGCCATGCAGTTGCTGACCAACAAGGTCACCCGCCTGGGGGTTGAGGTCGGCGGCGCACTCCTGCCTCCGTTCAATGCCTTTATGGATCAAATAGGCCCGGCCATCACGCAAATGTCTGAACTTGCCAAGGCGCATCCCGGGGTGATCCGGGGCGTGCTCGGCGCCGCGTTTGCCTTTGGTGTGCTGCGGGTCGCAGTGATGGGTGCCATTGTGGTGACCAAAATCATGAGCGCAGTTATGGCCATGTCACCAATCGGGATCATTGTTCGTGGCATTGCGCTTGCCGCTGGCCTGCTCATCGCGAACTGGTCAACGGTGGCGCCTTACTTCCAGGCGATTTGGGAAAAGATCCGGGGCCCGGCGATGGTCCTGTGGGGTTGGTTCAAGCAGGCGTTTGCCTACACACCGATTCCAATGATCATGGAAAACTGGGGTCCGTTGACTGAGCTTTTCTCGGCGCTGTGGGGTGTGTTGGTAGCGGTTTCTACTCCGGCAATGGATTTTCTGGGGAAGATGTTTGACTGGTCACCCCTCGGAATGATCATCAATAACTGGGAGCCCATCTCGGCGTGGTTCAAAAATCTTTGGGAAAAGCTGAAGCCGATCATCGAGCCGATCATGAAGTACTTCGGCGGTGGGGAGGGTGGTGAAGGAATCATCAAAACCGCCACTAACAAGGCCAACAAGTTTGCTGAAGAACAGCGGGCGCGCAACGCGGGGCCGGGTGGCGGTGATGGTTCGTTCATTGAGGCCGGCGCTGTCGAAGGCGCGCAGCGCTATCAGCGGATGATGCGCAACGGCATGGGCGTGCCGAGCACGGAAAAACTGTTGAGCCGGCCTAACCTGGCTGCGCAATCTGGTGGCCTGGTCCAGCAGGCGGCGGCGGGTCAGGCGCCGAAACTCAATGGTGAACTCAACATCAATCTCAATGGGGCGCCGCCCGGCACGACGATTGACCCAGCCAAAACCAATCAGCCAGGACTGAGCATCAAGCCCAGTGTTGGCACCCGAACCATCGGCATTATGAGGCCCGGCCAATGACCGTGACGTGGCGAGATAAGCTATTGCCGGCGTCGTTCCGGGGGATCAGTTTCTTGATTCCCCAGGCGTCGGTTCCGGTAGGCATGAAAGGCCAGCTGCATGAGTTCCCGCAGCGGGATACGCCGTACTTTGAGCAGCTCGGTAAACAATCCCAAGTCCACAAGATGACGGCGTGGGTCATCGGCGATGACTGCTTCGAGCGTCGAGACAAGTTGATCGAGGCGCTGAACACACCGGGCGGCGGGGAGCTGGTCCATCCATGGCTTGGAAAAATGCAGGTCAAGGCCGGCGAGTGTGAGATGTCGCACGACCGTGTCGGCGGTGGCATGGTCATCTTTGACCTGACGTTCTACCCGGACGCGCCTTTGAAAACGCCTGCGGCCAGGGTCAACACCCAGGCTCAGGTGGTGAAGTCATCTGAAAGCCTATTGACCTCATCGCTCAATCGCTACAAGACGGCCATGGCAACGGTGAACAAAGCCCGACTCGGTCTGTTGCAGATGCGCAACAGCCTGTCGAACGTGTTCTCCGTGATTCAGCAGCAGTTCGCGCCATTCTTGAGCGTCTTCACCGACGTCACCGGTTTCGCGCAGTCGCTGATGAATTCGCCGGGTACGCTCTCGTCGCTCTTCTCCAGCTACTTCTCCAGTTTTTCTGGCTTCGACTTCTTCGGTTCCAGTTCCGGCGGTGGCTCTGGCTTGGGATATCAGGGGGCAGTGGCCGAAGCTTCACAGCAGGCTGAGTCGGTCAGCAGCATCAACACCGTCAGCCCTCTCGGTGGTACGGATACGGTGACCGCATCGCAGGCAACGGCGAACCTGGTGCAGGATTCGGTTCTGGTCCAGATCGGTTTGATTGTCAGTGAAATGCCGGTGGCCACGCAGCCGGAGTCGATTGAATTGATGCCGTCAGTTGATCAGCAGGCACTCCAGCCTATTGTTCGGCCGGATGTGCCGGTTGCTGATGATGTGATTGAACTGCGCGACAACCTCAATGAGGCGATCCACGAAGCGTCGCTCAAGGCAGACCCCGAGCATTACCTGGTACTCAACAGTTTTCGTCAGTCCGTGGTGAAACACCTGACAGCCGTGGCTCAGTCTGGGGTGCGGTTGGTTGATATCACGCCGCCTGAAACGCTGTCGGCGCTAGTGCTGGCATATCGTCGCTTCGGCGATGCAACACGTTCCCCCGAAGTCGTGCAGCGCAATCGCATTCGGCATCCGGGTTTTGTGCCGGCGGTGCCAATTAAAATCGCACAGAGGTAGCCATGCCTGATGATCAAAACGCGGTCAGCCTTACGGTTGATGGCCTGGACTACTTCGGCTGGAAATCGGTGGAGATCACCGCCGGGCTTGAGGATCAGGCCCGATCTTTCACTTTATCACTGACATGGAAGTGGCCGGGCCAGATTCAAAACGTTCCGATCAGGCAGGGCGACAAATGCCAAGTCCGGATTGGTGATGACCTGGTGCTGACGGCTTGGGTGTTTGCCACGCCGGTCAGTCACGACGACAAGCAGATCACGAAGTCAGTCAGCGGCCGATCACTGACGGCGGACCTGGTGGACTGTGCGGCGGTGAACAAGCCAGGGCAGTGGAACAATCAGTCGGTGCTGTCCATCGTCAAGGCGCTGGCTTCGCCCTATGGCATCAAGGTAAACAGCGAGATCCCCGAGGGCGGCAAGCTTTCCGACCACACTATCGAGCCAGGCGAAACAGCTTTCGCATCGATTGATCGTCTGCTGACATTGTTTCGAGTGTTCTCCACCGACGACGCCCGCGGTGCGGCGGTGCTTGCCAGCCCTGGCAGCGGTGGCCGTACCTTTGACGCAATCGAGGTGGGCAAAAACGTTAAGACCGGGGATGCACCGCTGGATTTTTCGGGCGTGTTTTCTGAATACCAGGTGCTGGGACAGAAGAGCGGGACGGACGATGAGTATGGCGCTGATGCTGCGGAGGTGTCTGCCACGTTGACTGACGATCGCACGACCCGCAAACGCGTGTTGATCATTCAGGAATCCGGCCAGGTAACCAACGAACTGGCGCAGGCCCGGGCAAGCTGGGAAAGCAGCAGCCGGATGGGCAAAGCCCTGACTGTGTCTTACACGGTGCAGGGCTGGCGGCAAACCAACGGCCAGCTTTGGCGGCACAACATGATCGCCCGGGTAGTCGATCCTATCATTGGCATGGATCGAGACATGTTGATCTCGCGCATCACCTACACCCTGAGCGAGCAGGGGATGCTCACCAAGTTGGAGGTGGGGCCGCCTGAAGGTTTCGAGCCTGAGCCGAAGGATCCGCATGGCAAGAGGAAGCTTAAGAAGGGCGGTAAGGGCGACAACTTCGAATATCTCATTCCCGCTGACTACGAGCCGAAAAAATGAGCCTGAAAAGCATGATGGCCCGCGGCACCGTGGTTCTGGCTGCCGCCGGGAAAATGATGCAGACGCTGCAAGTGCGCCTGACTGCTGGCGAACTGAAGGACGGCGCCGAGCATTTCGAACCTTACGGCTATACCAGCAATCCGCTGGCAGGCGCCGAGGTGTTGACTATGTTCCTCGGCGGCGACCGGTCCCACGCGGTGGTGCTGGTGGCCGTTGATCGCCGGTACCGGATCAAGGAATTGAAGCCGGGTGAGGTGGCTATCTACACCGATGAGGGGGACAGGATCCACTTCAAGCGCGGCCGGATCATCGATATCGAAACCGGGACGCTGAACATCAAGGCGATCAACTCAGTGAACTTCGACACCCCGACTATCACCCAGACCGGGCAGATCTTGTCCCAGGGGGATCAGGTAGCCGGTGGCGTCAGTCAAATCACGCACCTGCACGACGGGGTCGAAATGGGCGACGACCAGAGTGGCCCACCTGTTCCGGAGGCTTGATGATTATCTCAAACAGTCTTGAGGCCAGCCTGATCAGGGCGGTCACGATCAGCCTCTATACCTGGCGTCGAGCGGAAACAGATGACCCTATCGACGACGAAGAGCGTTACGGCTGGTGGGGTGACAGCTACCCATCTATCGCTGATGACCGTATCGGCTCCCGTCTTTACCTACTGCGACGGGTAAAGCTAACGCCGCAAACCCAGCGCGATGCTGAGGTATATGCCCGCGAGGCCCTGCAATGGCTACTGGATGATGGCGAGGTTATCGCCATCGATATCGTCAGCGAGAAGGTGGATATCAATCGCCTGAACCTGATGCCGACGCTGACGATCGCCAGCGGCGCGCGGCTTGAAATCAAACAACCCTCTTCATGGCAGGTGATCTATGCCGTTTGACACGCCTTCATTGCCTGTCCTGATTAGCCGCACCCAAAGCGACTTGGCCAGCGACTCGCTGCGTCGGTCTGATGCGCAGGTGCTGGCCCGAACACTGGGCGGCACGGCCTATGGTCTGTATGGGTACCTCGATTGGATCGCAGAGCAAATCCTGCCCGACCGGGCGGATGAGGAAACGCTGGAGCGAGTGGCGTTGTTGCGCCTTGACCAGCCCCGCAATCCAGCGCAGCCAGCAGAAGGGCCAGTCAGTTTCACAGCGGCAGCGGGTGCTGTGCTTGACGTGGATGTGGTGTTGCAGGCTGGTGATGGACGCACCTACAAGGTGACGACCGGCGTCACTACGGTGGCTGGACTCAATACCACCACGATAGAGGCTGTGGACGCTGGCACCCTTGGAAACGCTGACGCAGGGCTGACCTTGACGCTGGTACAACCAGTGGCAGGTGTCACCAATGCCTTCACCGTACTGGCTCCAGGGTTAACGGGCGGCATTGCGGCGGAAAGTGTCGAGTCGTTACGGGCCAGGGTAGTGCGGTCATATCGAGTGATCCCGCATGGCGGCTCTGCCGCCGACTATGAGACCTGGGCGCTTGAGGTGCCTGGGATCACACGGGCCTGGTGTCGTCGCAATTACATGGGCCCCGGCACCGTCGGTTTGTTTGTGATGCGCGATGGTGATGTAGATCCTGTGCCGAATCCCACGCAGCTTGCCGAGGTGAAAGCCTATATCGAACCGTTGCGTCCGGTGACGGCCGAGGTGTTTGTTTTGGCCCCGGTCGAATTGCCGGTGCTGTACAGCATTCACGCGGTGCCGGACACCACTGCGGTGCGAGCTGCCATTCAGGCGCAGCTGATTGATTTGCACCAGCGTGAAGCTGGGCTGGGCGAGACTCTGCTGTTGACCCATATCGCTGAAGCAATCAGCAGTTCATCAGGCGAAACCGATCACGACCTGATTGCGCCGGCGACGGATGTTGCCCCGGCCACCAATCAACTGCTGACGTTCGGGGGTATCACATGGCTGTGATCAGAACGGCCGAAGAGTATCGGCTGCAACTCCAAGGGCTTTTGCCGTCTGGCCCAGCATGGGATCCGGAGCTTGTGCCAGAGGTGGCCCGGGTGTTGGGCGGCGTGGCTGTCGAGTTTTCGCGGCTTGATGCCCGAGCCGTGGATCTGCTGAACGAGATGGATCCTTCGAGCGTCAGCGAGCTGGTGCCCGACTGGGAGTCGGTCATGGGTTTGCCAGACGACTGCCTTGGTCCGAACCCCGCATTTGAAGACCGTCGCCTGGCAGTACGCCGGCGGTTGGTGGAGGTGGGAGGGCAGAGTAGGAGCTACTTCATTGAGATCGCCATAAGCCAGGGCTACCCAGGCGCCACCATCACCGAACTACGCGCCCCTCGAATGGGGCGTTCTCGTTTTGGCGCGGCGCATTTCGGCACCTGGAACGCACAGTTCATGTGGACGCTGAACACCGGCAGCCGACAGAAGAAAGGCAGACGCTTCGGCGTCAGCTATTGGGGTGAACGCTTTGGCACCAATCCCGGCAATGCACTCGAATGCCTGATCCGTCGGCCTGCGCCGGCGCACACCCTAGTGCACATCAATTATGACTGAGAGGTAGAAACGTGGATTATCCGAAAAGTGTACCCAGCGTGGGGTTGGCGGGTGGGAGGTTTGTGGATGAGGATCCACTTGTAGGAACTCCTGGGTCGCTGATACCGGCTCAATGGGGGAACGCTACAACTGATGAAATTCTGAACGTCATCCTTGCGGCAGGCCTTACGCCGGATGAAGTGAACAATACGCAGCTCGTATCCGCAATCCGGTTGATTCAAAAGCAACCTGTCCTGATTGCCGATACTGGTGCTGCGAACGCTTATTCTGCTATCAATGCCCCGGCATTGTCCGCGTTTCCAGCAAGTGGTTACATTCAGCGTTTGGTGATTGCGCATGCCAACACCGGCGCTTCTACCTACGCACCGGATGGGCTGGCGGCCAAGCCGCTCTACGGCCTTGGATTGCAACCCCTACAAGGGGGCGAGCTTCCAGTGGGTGTAGCTGTTCTGATGTACCTGGTGCAGGCCGGAGTCAATGGTGGGAATGGCGCCTGGATCGTCATCGAGTCACTGGGTGGCTCCTCCCAAGTCGCACCCGCCACGAAAAGCCAGCATGCCCTGCAGCTGGGTCAGGCCCAGGCGCTCCCGTCCTCCCTTCAGTCTGTTGCGGCATCGGTTTCTTCAAATGCTTTAACGTTGACTTGGAGCGCCCAACCGCTGGTGTTTCGCAGTACGACACTGAACAACGGAACCGTCACTCCTGTATCTGTAAGCGGAACGCTTTCCCTGACAGTTCCTTCCGGCGCTACTTTGGGGGCTTCAAACGGTGCCCTGGCTCAGCTCGCCATTCTTGCCCTTAACAACGGCGGAACGCCTCAGCTTGGCATCGTAAATATGGCTGGTAGCGTCAACCTCGACGAGACGTCGCTCGTCAACGCTACAGCGATTTCTGCTGCATCCAGCAGCGCGAGCATCATTTACAGCGGCTCAGCGCTGACTGGTGTTCCATTCCGGATTGTCGGTTACATCACAATCACAGAGGCTGCTGCTGGGACTTGGGCTACAGCCCCGGTTCTTGTACAGGGATATGGCGGCCAAAACGTCGCGGGGGTGCTTGGGTCATGCGCCGCGTTTGCCTCTTCGCTCAGCGGGGTAACTGGATATCAGAAGCTGCCTTCGGGGTTGATCTTGCAATGGGGCAGCCTAACGACGTCCTCTTCCTCGGACACTGCTGTAACTTTTCCGATTGCGTTCCCGACATCACTCTACTCCATCACGACCAGTGTCGGCGCAACAGCGGGTGCGATATATGGTACGACGCTCAATGCCCAAACGCTTTCAGGGTTCGTGGCCAGTACCTACAACTCCGCGAATACGCGCATCAACACGACCATTTACTGGATGGCCCTCGGGAAATAACGGGAGAATAAAATGGGACAAAAACTCGCTGCATACAACACGCAGGGCGGCATCGTCGCCTTTTATGATTCTGTCGAAAGCCCACCACCTGATGGTTGCTCATTCATTGAGATCACCGACGAAGAGTGGCAGCAGTGCATCAGCACGCCAGGTTTTACGGTAAACGATGGCGTGCTAGTCGCGCCAGCTCCGATAGATGATGAACAAGTTTTGGCGCAGGAGGCGGCCGCAGCCTGGGCGGCGCTACAGGCTGCGGCAAGGGCGGCTCTCTATGCTTCTGACATTACAGTCCTTCGTTGCTATGAAGGCACCGTCGCTGTGCCTTCAACTTGGGTTGATTATCGCAAGGGGTTGCGCTCTATCGTGACCGCAACCTCAAACGGGTCTATCAAGTCGCTTCCAGCAAGACCAGAATACCCTGCGGGCACTTAGCCGCCACAACCGATTGGCTGAATATCAATGTTTAGCCAGTCGGTATCAGGATTCCCATGATCGTCAATGATAACTTTCAAAACTGGGGGGGCTGCCTGATATGACAAGGTCATGGCATGTTCGCTGCGAACAATACCTCTCTGCTCATCGTTCTTGCCGCCATCAAAGGCGACGCCAATTACAGCGCCTCCTCTGGCTATAGCTTCTGGTGGAACTCTTTCATCAATTTTAGCAGTAACTTTCGCGCCGGAACATGAAGCGTCTTTTGCAAGGCGCCCTAGGTCGATCGAAAACGATGTAGGGTCGCTGGCGCCGGGGTGGGCATAAATTGTAGTCTTATTTAGTTTGGATACATTCCCATGCAATTTTCCAATATGATTTACACTAACATACTTCATGGCGTTAGAGGTCAGTACAGTTCCCCAGTCAGTCATGTCAAGATTATCTCTTCTAATAAGTACATGATCCTTGGATAATGTTGTTTTTGTCCACCCGTAAGCGCCATCGTTGATAAACTTCACAAGCTCTGGTTGATCGTTATCTTTAGCCCACTCCAAAAGTTTTGGACTAGCCATTACGCCGTTTATATGCCCCTCATCAAGGTATCTGGCCAGGTTAGTTGTCTTTACATCAAGCGCAAACACTGGGTGGCATGTGGTTGGTGCGTAATAGCACCAGCCACCATCTAACTCAAGTAGCGATCCGAAAGGCTTTTGGGCTTTCAATGATAACGCTGTTTGAAGATTCAACTGATCTGTCGGCGGGATCGGTTTCACAATTATGGTAGCTAGTACCAAGATGCCCGCAGCACCAACTATCGTGTCGCGAGGTCCTGTCCAGCGAAATACCAACGCTGCGATCAACATGATTAGAGTGGCCGCAACAACTAGATAGTGCTCTCTAGCGAATATAAGAACAATAGACATGGCTGTTGGTGCGCACAAGATTAGCCAGGATGCGGCATCCCCTATATTAAAATTGCCGCGTTTTCTTTTTGATGCGCAATAAATAAGAAGAGCGGCGATGGCAACAATTAAAATAGGGTGGTTTGTAGCTGTCTCCCAAATCGCGCTGAAGCCGGCTTTAAAAGCACTTGCTACGTTAAATAAGAAATAGGCGATTATTTCTCCTGGGTATTTTTGAAACGCATCTACCTCTGAAGTAGCGCCAGGAAGAAATTGTGCGAGTATTTTTTCGTAGTTTAAAAATGGGTCAGTGTTATTAATTTTCCCTGTATCAAAAAGATAAAGGCTGTAGTGCTGGCCAAAAGCCATAAGAGCCCGTGCACCACCGCTCAATACTGGAAATATCCAAAGTTTCGAAAGTAAGGCAATGAAAGACAGTGCTGCGATCGTCAAGCCAAACCATAGTCGATCTTTTCGAAATGACTTTATGCTGGCCAATGCTGCTATAAAAGAAATAGTTGTTGCGGCATAGAATGCTATTACGAATTCAGGCCTAATAAATGTTGCCGTGAAGGCAGTGAGCGCAATTATTGCCATCTTCGTATGAAGTCGAGGGGCAAGTGTTGATACTGCAAAGCCAATGCTCATTATGGAGATTGCAGCATATACAAGTTTTGGAAACGCCTCTGAGTACCCTGAAGCTATCATAACTGCGACGGTAATTGCTGATAGGGCCGTATTTCTACTAACTATAAAAACCGCAACAGCGGTGGAAACAATGGCCGCTGCAACTACTGATACGCCCATCCAAAGGTGTAATGTGGCTGGATCCCCCATAAAAGACCATGCTGTTTTGTAAATGTACGAATATAATGGTGAGACTTCATAAAATCGGAAGTGATTATCCCAATTGAATATGCCAGTCGCCATGTATAGGGTTTCATCCCAAAGTTGAATATCCCAAATATGCGGGGCATTCTGCATGAACATAGCGACACATATAATTATTAGTGAAAACAATATACCTATATGCAGCTTCTGATTTTTCAAAAGATATTCCCTTACGATTACTGCCAGCTTTAAGTGGCGTGCAGTGTAACAACATCGTTATTTCTGGCAAGAATATTGGAGAAACCCATGCCCATAACCCAGCAGCAGCTGCTGCAGATCCTCCCGAACGCCGGCAAACAAGCCGGCGTTTTTGCACCTGTTCTAAATGTGGCCATGGGCCGGTTCCAGATTGTGGGCCCCAAGCGCGTGGCCGCATTCATTGCCCAGATCGGACATGAGTCCGGTCAGTTGGTCTACGTCCGCGAGATATGGGGGCCGACCGCTGCTCAGTCCAGGTACGAAGGCAGGTTAAATCTCGGCAATACCGTTCCGGCCGACGGCTTCAAGTACCGGGGTAGGGGCCTGATACAGGTCACCGGTCGGGCCAACTATGCGGCGTGCGGCGAAGCGCTGGGGTTGGATCTGATCAGCCAGCCGGAGCTGCTGGAGCAGCCGCAGTATGCCTGTCTGTCGGCCGCATGGTTCTGGGCGACCAAGGGGCTGAACACCCTAGCCGACGCCGATAAGTTCGAAACCATCACCCGTCGGATCAATGGCGGGCTCAATGGCCAGGCCGATCGGCTGAAGTTGTGGGCGAAGGCGTTGGAGGTACTGGCATGATCCCTCCTGTCTGGCGGCTAAGCGGAACACTGTTGATGATCTTACTGCTGATGGCTGGCAGCGCAACGGCGGCCTGGAGATGGCAGGCGAACATCTACGGCCGGGAGTTGGCCGAGCAGGCGAACTCCCACCAGGCCGATTTGACCGCCATCAGCAACGCGGCCTTAGCTCAAGTGCGCGTCGATCAGGACCATCGTCTGGCCCTCGAGCAGCGCCTGTCGTTCAGCGAACAAACTCACTATAAGGAATTGAGCAATGCTCAACACAACCAGGCTCGCCTGCGTGATCGCCTTGCCACTGCTGATCTGCGGTTGTCAGTCCTTCTCGACTCCACGGATCCAGCCAGTGGTTGCTCAGTGCCAGCGGGTACCGCAGCCGGCGGCGTGGTTTATGGAGGAACACGCGCCCGACTTGACCCAGCGCATGCTCAACGAATTGTCGCCATCACCGATGCCGGCGACCAGGGACTGATTGCGCTAGCCGCATGCCAGGCATACGTGCGGGAAGTATCACGCTGAGCCTTTGTTGCGCACCTGGCGCCGCAAGTCCTCAATGAGCCGATCCTTGCCGCGAGATACTGTCTGAAGATCACGCTCTTTCAAGCGCAGCACTGCTAGGGCGCCAGACTGCTCCCTAAGATTTCTCATAGCCTCATCCCGATCCCGTGTAATTTCGGCGTGCATCTCCACCAGTCCTGATATGTTTTCCTTGGCTGTACGCAGCTGTAGCTTGAGCTCCCGGATTTCGTCCTCGAGCATGTGCGCGTAATGCTTAACGGTGTCGAGCTGCGTCGGACTACCGAGCCAGTCAGAGGTGTCTTCGATTTCGTAGGGATCCACAGTAACGCTTTATCTGTACTGTTTATATATACAGTAATCGATAAGGGATAATGACAGCGATGGTGATGCGACGAACTGCATTCACATTTAACCAGGAGGACATGTGATGGGGAAAAATTCAGCGTATCGGGAATCTAAGCACAGGGAGAGAGCGCAGGTTCTTGTTGATGAGCAGGGGATTTCTTTCGAGGATGCGTTGTGCGCCATTAAGGAACGAAGGGCTGTGACGATGCAGGCTCTGAGGCGTACCAGTCGGGGCAGTAAGATGGTAGCGAAGCGGCAGACTTCATCGACGCCGTTCACCAGGCTCAAAGAGAAAGTCCATGGTTCCAATCGGCCGTTGCAAGGAGGGTCACCCGGCCAGGGCAAGAAATCTTGATGGGGCAAAAATGGGGCAAACCGTACGCCAATCAATGCCATTTAATGCCAAATGAACAATAAGCCTGATTTGTCAATTAAGCCCTATTCCCCTTGTTATTCGGGGGTGTAGGGCTTTTTTGCATTAGTACTCCAACACAATCGGGGTGTGGGAGGACAGGTCGGAGACGGCTTTATTCATCGGATTGTCAGGTAACTCGTTAAATGATGTAGGGCAAAAGCGAGGGCAACCGCCGGGCTTTTCCGCGATGGGCGCAAGGTTACCATGGGCGGTCGGCTCGACGCAGGCATGACGGCCGGCTGACACTTTTTGCGTTTAATTGTGATTTATGCACGATTTATGCAAATCAGCATTTGTCTTCGGAAAAAACTTCAAGCACTATGCGCGTTATGCAAAAACGCAACGTATCCTCCGTCTTAAGAGCACTGCTCGACCAGCACGGGATCTCCCCCACGGAGCTCCACCGTCGCACCGGCGTGCCTCAATCAACGCTCTCGCGGATTCTCAGCGGGAAGATCGTCGATCCTTCGGATAAACATATCTCGAAGATCGCCGAATACTTCAATGTGAGCACCGATCAATTGCGTGGCCGCGCCGATGTCGCGATCGCGACCGGTGGCGCGCGCGATGACGTGCATGCGGAACTCAAGGACATAAGCCTGTGGGACGACGATACCCCTGTCGATGACGACGAGGTGTCGGTGCCCTTTCTTCGTGAGGTTGAATTGGCTGCTGGATCAGGAAGATTCGTCATCGAAGAGAGCGAACGCTCTAGCCTGCGCTTCGGCAAGCGCAGCCTGCGCCACAACGGTGTGCAGTTCGACCAGGCCAAATGCGTGACGGTGCGCGGTAACAGTATGATGCCGGTGTTGCGTGATGGCGCCACGGTCGGGGTGAACGCCGGCAAGTGCGGGATCGGCGACATCATTGATGGCGACCTGTACGCGATCAATCACAACGGTCAGTTGCGCGTGAAGCAGCTCTATCGTCTGCCGACCGGCATCCGTCTGCGCAGCTTCAACCGCGATGAACATCCGGACGAGGACTACAGCTTCCAGGATATGCAGGACGAGCAGATCGTCATCCTTGGTCACGTCTTCTGGTGGGGCATGTACGCTCGATAAGTACTCCCCTTCGCATAAAACCCGCCTCATGGCGGGTTTTTTTTCGCCTGAACAAAACCCTCGGCGCCTTGATTTATGCGGTCTGCATGCGTCCGTGCATTTCTCGCGCATAAATAAATGCATTTACGCATTGACTGTATATGCATCCATGCATATTCTTGCCACCAAGCCGCTCGACAAAGCGGCTGGCAACAACAGCTCTTTAGTTCCACAAGAACAGGCAGCGATGAACCGGCCTCAACGGTTCAGAGGGTTGGCAACTGACCCGGGTGTGCAGCGTAAAGCACCAAGAGCAGTTATCCGGCGGGCAGGGACCGCGGTCGGAAAAACAATTTGAATGGACTCGTACCGCGCCAGTAGCGCCGAAAAGTCAGCTTCCTTCTCGGATACAGGATTTGAAGGAAGGCGAAGGAGTGCATTACTGAAAAGCCCGGCCTCAACGCCGGGCTTTTCGGAATGCCTACCTGAAGAGACATCGCTTGAACCCAACACACAACACTCATCAACTAGAACCAGGAGGCGTGACATGACAAACGAGCAACAAGCGTTGGCGGACATGCCGATCTGGCTGGTCATCCTCCTTGCCGTGGTGGGCGGGGTGTCCGGCGAAATGTGGCGCGCCGACAAGGAGGGCGCCCGTGGCTGGTCATTGCTGCGGCGTCTGGCCCTGCGCTCCGGGGCCTGCATGATCTGCGGCGTCTCGGCGATCATGCTGCTGTACGCCGCCGGGCTATCCATCTGGGCCGCTGGTGCCTTCGGTTGCCTGACCGCCATGGCCGGGGCCGACGTGGCCATCGGTCTGTACGAACGCTGGGCCGCCAAGCGCATCGGCGTCTGCGAAGTTCCCCCGCCGCGCGATCCACAGTAACTCAACACTTTCTTGCCTCGCTGCACAACTCATGCGGCGGGGCTGCGCGTGGACAATTGAAAAGGAGGTCATGCATGCCCGCACCGATCCAGCAGCCTTCGCAGCTGTTCACGGCGATGGCGACTACCCTGCGCAACAGCGCCGGCCTTAATTTGCAAGTTGGCAATCACGACGACTTCACGGCACCCGGCGCTCAGGCTTGGGCATTGATCGACTTCGACCGTAATGCACCCGGTGCACGTGCCGCTGACGGGCGAATTGCCCACGTCATGACGGTATCGCTGCAAGTCATTCCGGCACTTTCTGCGAGCGCATTTGCCGCCTGCGATCTGATCGCCGTACTGAAAAACCTGATCACCGACAACCGTTGGAGCCTGCCCGGCGCTCAATGTGATCTGCCGATGAACATTGATGGTTTGCCGTCAGTGCTCACACGCGCCGAGCAGCAATACAAAGCCTGGACTCTGACGTTCAACCAGACCCTCTATCTCGGCCCGACCTTGCTCGACGACCCGCTCGGCACGCCGAAATTCGCCCGTACCTGGGAAGTCAGCAATATCGACGACCCGGACCAATACACCGCGCTGGAGGCCTGACCGATGTTCGACGCATTACTGCGCATGCAACTGGGGCCGATCATCGAGCGGCTGGCCGAGATGGAAGCGGAAATCGACGACCTGCACCGCCGCGCCGAGAGTTTCTGTCGCATCGGCGTCTGTCAGGCTGTCGATGCGGCGAGCAACACTTGCCAAGTCAGCCACGGAGGATTGCTCACGCCGGCGATCAAGTTCTTCAACCCCAGCGCCGGAGCGCAGAGCGAATCGCGGATTCCAAGCGTGGGCGAGCAGTGCCTGCTGCTCAACTACGGCAGCGGTGAAAGTGGCGCGCAAAGCGTGGCGTTGTTTGGTTTGAACAGTGACCGCTTTCCACCGACGGCAACGGTACCGACGCTGACGCGCCGGGTGCACGTTGATGGCAGTGAAAGCGGCTACGACGACGCCACACACATTCTGCACTGGCAGAACGGCCCGGCGGCTTTCACCGGTTCTCGCGAGTCGCTTGCACTGAGCATCGGCCCGGCGCAACTGACGATGACGCCACAGCTGATCAGCCTGCAACTCGGCGCCGTCGGCCTGAGCATTGACGCCTCGGGCGTGCACTTCAGCGGCCCGTTGGTGGATCACCAGGGCCGCGTCATCAGCCCCTGAATCAAGAGCTTCCCATGATCGGAATCGATAGAGACTCCGGGGCCACGGTCGACGACTGGCTGCAGTTTGTGCAGCGCGCGACCCGGGCCCTGACCACGCCGCTGGGCACCCGGCAAAAAAGGCCCCTTTATGGCTCGCTGATCCCCACGCTGCTGGGGCAGAACCTCGGTGACGACGTTCTGCTTCTGGCCCAGAGCCACGCGGCTCAGGCGTTCTACAACGCGCAGAACGGGATCAGCGATTTTCAGCCGAGCGTGATCGTCGCCAGCCGTCAGGGCGCCGGTCTGCTGCTGCGTTTCGCCGGCACCTGGAAAAACCGTCAACAGACCTTCGAGGTAGTGACATGAGCATGTTGATCCCCGGCCAGAACCAATTGGCCGAACCGGCGCTGATCACCGTCGACGCCTTCGAAGACCTGCTCGCCGAGTTCAAGACCTTCGTCGTCGAGTACGTCGGCGCCCGAGCGCCCGAAAGCGCGGCGAAACTCAAGACCAGCCTCGACAACGAGAGCGAACTGCTGACCCTGGCGCTTGAGGCTTTCTGCGTGCGCCTGCAAACCCACGAACGCAAATACAACGCTCGCATCAAGCAGATGCTGGCGTGGTGGGCCACTGGCAGCAACCTCGACGCACGGCTGGCGGACATGGGCCTGGAGCGGCAGTTGCTCGACCCCGGCGACCCGGCGGCATTTCCGCCTGTACCGCCGATTTATGAAAGTGATGACGACGCCCGGCTGCGCTATTACCTGGCGCCGCATGCGCCGGCTGCGGGATCGCGGATGCAGTATCGCCGCGAGGTATTCACCCTCGGTGAACGGCCAACGGTGAAGGTCGAATCCAGCGATGGCGGTGTGGTGAACGTCACCTACACCTTCAACCCGGACGGCTTGGCGGCACAGGTCAAGGACGGCAATGGTCGGCGCACGGCGCCGGGCGAAGTGCAGGTCACGGTGTTGTCGCGAGACGGCGATGGCACGCCATCCGCCGCATTGCTCGATGGCGTGCGTCAGCACTTCGCCCGCCCTGATGTGCGACCGGAAACCGACCTGGTCACGGTCAAGCCTGCCGACATTCAACGCTACAAGATTCGTGTGGTGGCCAAGATCAATTCCGGCCCCGACTCGGGCCTGACCAAAGTCGCCGCACAGCAGCAATTGCAGGCCTACGCCGACAGTTGCCATCGCCTCGAAGGGCGGGTCGATCCGAGCTGGATCGACTACACGCTGCACAGCGCTGGCGCCGTGCAACTGCAGATTCTTGAACCGCTGGCGCCGATCGTCACCGCGGCGTTTCAGGCGCCGTACTGCACGGCAGTCGAGGTCGAGGTGCTGACGTTATGAGTGAGTCAACGCATAGCCCGACGTTGCTGCCGGCCAACAGCTCGGCACTCGAGCGCGGGCTGGATCTGGGCTTCGGCGCACTGCTTGATCGCATCGCGCCGCCGTTCCCCGAACTGATGAACCCGAGCGAAACGCCGGTCGCATTCCTGCCGTATCTGGCAGCGGATCGCGGTGTCGCCGAATGGAGCACCAGCGCTCCGGAAGCGGAAAAGCGCCTGACCGTCGAACTGGCCTGGCCCACCGCGCGCCAGGCCGGCACTCGCAAGGCGCTGGAAAACGCAGCCAAGGGTTTGCAACTGCGCCCGGAAGTTCGCGCCTGGTACGAACAGACGCCGCCCGGCGTGCCTTACAGCTTCTCCGTGCGCGCCTTCAGCGAGCAACCCTACAGCGAAGAAATCGACGCCCGTCTCGACCGTCGTCTGGCCGATGCCAAGAGCGAACGGGACATCCTTTCGGTGACGGTTGGCTTGAGCGCATTCGGCAGCCACTCCATCGCCGCCGCGACTTTCTGCGGTGAGCTGACGACGGTTTATCCGGTGTTCATCGAAGGGCTTGAAACCTCTGGCGAGGCGTTCATGGCCGCCGCGATGTACACCGTCGAAACATCCACTATTTATCCTCAGGGGGCCTGAATGGCTGACTATTACACCCTGCTCACCAACGCAGGGATTGCCTACGAAACGGCGTGCAAGGCCGCGGGCGTGCCGATCAAGTTGACGCAGATTTCTGTCGGCGACGGCGGCGGCGCGGTCTACAACCCGGCCGCGACCGCCACCGCGCTGAAACGCGAAGTCTGGCGCGGGCCGCTCAACGCCCTGTTCCAAGACGAGAAGAACCCGAGCTGGTTGCTTGCCGAAGTGACCATTCCGCCCGATGTTGGCGGCTGGTATGTGCGAGAGGCCGGGCTGTGGACTGACACCGGCATTCTCTACGCCATCGTCAAATATCCGGAGTCATTCAAACCGGTTCTGGCTACTTCGGGTTCGGGCAAAGAGTTCTACATTCGCTCGATTTTCGAGACCAGCAATGCATCCCTGGTGACGCTGCTGATCGACGACACCGTGGTCAAGGCCACCCGTGCCTGGGTCATGAGTTATCTGGCCGAAGAACTCGGCAAACTCGATGGCAAGCAATCGGTGCGCGTTGCGGCCTCCACCAACATCGTGTTGAACGGTGCGCAGCAGATCGACGGTGTCGCCGTGATTTCCGGCGACCGTGTGCTGCTGGCGAACCAGACCCTGGCCAAGGACAACGGCCTGTGGATCGTCGCCAATGGCGATTGGGTACGGGCAACCGATGCCAACTCCAGCGCCAAGGTCACTCCAGGCCTGACGGTCATGGTCGAGGAGGGCACGGCGAACGGTGATTCGCTGTGGCACCTGACCACGAATGCGCCGATTACCCTTGGCACTACTGCGCTGACGTTCAAGATGCTCGCCGGGCGCACGGGGATTGCGGCCGGGACTTACAAGAGTCTGACGGTTGATGAATATGGTCGGGCGACTGCCGGGGCCAATCCTGAAACGCTGGCAGGGTTTGGGATTAAGGATTCCTATACCAAGTCTGAAGTCGAGGCGTTGATTGCCAAGGCATCGGCCTTGCCGGTGGGTTCGATTGTTGCGTTCCCGGTGGATGCACCGCCGCCGGGTTTTCTGGAGCTGGATAACAGCGTCAAGAGCAGTGCGACTTACCCGGACTTGAGCGCTTATCTGGGCGGCAAGTTCAACAAGGGTGATGAGGGTGTTGGGAACTTCCGGTTGCCGGAAGCGCGAGGCGAGTTCCTGCGTGGCTGGGATCACGGACGGGGAGTTAACGCGGGACGTGTCATCGGAACGTCTGAGGGTGAAAGTGTAATCAACCACGTCCACGTGGATAATTATCTAGTCGATAACACTGCTGTTCCGGGGATCCCTGGTGTTTCAAACGCTTCGGTAAGTCAGAGCGTATGGGGCAAGGTTTACGGTACGGCCGGCGGCAGCCTGAAATCATATTTGTCGAACGACCAAGCGAATGGGTTCGCGGGTAACGGCATCGGTGGTCTGTACAGTGGCCCCATGAAAGGGGGGGGCACGGAGACTCGCCCACGCAACATCGCCGTCATGTGGTGCATCAAAGCCTGGAACGCCCCGGTCAATCAGGGAACCATCGATGTAGCCGCACTGGCCAAGGAAGTCGAACGACTCAAGTCCGCTGTTCCGGTGGGCGCTGTTTTGGCTTTCCCGACGGGGATCGTTGCGCCGGGTTATCTGGAACTGGATGGCAGTGTGCAGAGCATTGCGACCTATCCGGATCTGGCGGCGTTTCTCGGTACCACTTACAACAAGGGTAACGAGGGGGCGGATAACTTCCGCTTGCCGGAGTCGCGCGGTGAGTTCCTGCGTGGTTGGGATCATGGCCGAGGAGTAGATGCAGGTCGCGCAGTTGGCAGCTATCAGAAAGGCTCACTGCTCTACGGTAACGACGACAATGGTGCTGAGGTTCATGGGCTCAATGGGATCAGTGCTAATCGAACTGGTCTGGGCTGGGACATTCCGGTGATGGCTGACTATTCCGGAGTCGGTGTTTACACGGCAAGCGGAGTGAATGTCCCAGGAACCTCCCTTTTTGCTCAGGCGCACTATGGTGTGACACGTCCGCGAAACCTGGCAGTGATGTGGTGCATCAAAGCCTGGAACGCGCCGATCAATCAGGGAAGCATCGATATCGCCTCTCTGGCTACTGAAGTCAAACTGGCTCGCCTAAATGGTGCGGAAGTAGGCGCCATGCGTAATCTGAGAGTATCGCTGCCTGTCGCGGCTTCCGTTGCAACGGTTACTGCTGATCAACTGATTGTCGAGCAACCGGGTGTCGCGCAGTACAAGTTGGCGAATCTCAATCTATCGCTCGATCTGACAACCGTCTGTGCAGGTGGCATGGACACCGGTATCGCTCCAGCAAACGGCAGTGTCGGGATTTACGTCATCTACAACCCCGAGTTGAAGGTTGCGAAGCTGCTGGGCGTCAATGCGACATTGAGTACCGCTCCTGAAATTTATGCGGGCACGAATATGCCCGCCGGTTATAGCGCCAGTGCGCTGGTCAGCGTGTGGCAAACCGGTGCCAGTCGATTGATGAACCCCGGCATTCAACATCAGCGTTCAATTTCCATTGCTCGGACGGTAGTGCTGGAAAACGGCATGTCGATGTCGCCGACACCGATCTCGCTGGCCTCTGTTGTTCCGAAGAATGCAAAAACCGTCGGTGGCTACATTCATTACATTGGTAGCGCTGATTTTCCGGGCGGTGGCTCTCTGGGGCTTTCTCCGGATGTTACCGAAGTAGGTATGAAAGCATGCGGCATTGGTGGAATCGTCGGACTGGGTGTTCTAAGTCCGTTCTCGGACCTGGTCATGGCGACTCCACAGACGATCTATTACCGTCTCTATGCGTCGGTCTCTCGTGCAAACGATGTCCACATCTCCCAATACACTTTTTAAGGAGTCATCTATGTTGAGAGCCTACTCAAATGTGGGGACGACCTTTCGATGTGTCGCCTCGGACTGGCCATTGGCTGACGGTGAAGTACTCTTCGACCATGAACCCACCCTTCAGGAACTGGAAAACTCATTTGGTTTCGCGAACGGCGAGCTGGTCTTGAAGCGCCAATTGGACCTGATTGCGCAGGAGCGATTTCGCCGAGAAGGTTCGGGTATCGTGGTCGCCGGTTTGATTATCGATTCATCCCGTGACAGTCAATCGCTGATTGCTGGAATGGCGGTTTCCGCGATGCTCGATCCTGAATATCGTTGCAGCTACAAGTCCGTTGCCGGGTTTGTCGATTTGACAGCCCAACAGATACTGCAAATTGCACAGGCTGTCAGGTCTCATGTTCAGGCCTGCTTTGATCGGGAAAAAGCGCTGTCCGAGTCTGCTCGAGCGGGAACGTTCAGCAGCGAAATGCTGACCGAGGGCTGGCCAGATTCCTTGCCTGAAACGCCAGTCGCAAACCTTCAGTAAAACGCCCCGCACCCCGGGGCGTTTTCTTATCCGCTCAAAAAATTCAACACCCGCCAAGCCCCTCCCCACGAGGGGCTTTCCTGTTTATGGAGAAACGAAAAATGGCAACCCGCCAAACCTACACCGTGCTCGTTCCATTCCCCACCGGCGGTGGGCACTGGTCGAGCGTCGGTCAAGACCTTGATCTGCTCGACGTCGAGGCCAGTGCGCTGCACAGCGCCGGTCGACTGGAATTGAAAACACCCTCCACCCAGGCCAAAAAGGCCGCTGCCAAGAAGGCTGACTAACCATGGCTGAGGTTTTGAACTTCGAGCACAACGGCATTACCGTCAATGCCACCGAATCCCCCGAGGCCATGGGTGGCCTGGGTGACAACGTCATCGGTCTGGTCGGCACCGCGCCGAAAGCCGATCCGCTGATTCCGCGCAACGCACCGTTCCGCATCAACAGCTTCACCACCCATGCGCTGCTCGATCCGACCGGCGCCGAAGAAGGCACGCTGTACCACGCGGTTTACCAGATCCTCAAAGTGGTCAAGGTGCCGGTCTATGTGGTGGTCGTCGAAGCGGGCGCGACCCCGGCCGACACCGTCAACGCAGTGATCGGCGGTGTCGATCCAACCACCGGCCGCAAGCTCGGTCTGGCGGCACTGGGCAGTGTCCCGGAAGACCTGACCATCATCGGCGCGCCAGGCTTCACCGGCACCAAAGCGGTGGCCAGCGAGTTCGCCTCGTTCGGCAAGCGCATCAAGGCCCGTGTGGTGCTGGACGGCAAGGATGCCTCGGTCGCAGATCAAGTGACTTACAGCCAGGAACTGGGCGGCGCCGACCTAGGCTTCGACCGTTGCCTGGTGGTGCACAACATGCCCGCCGTGTACTCGAAAGCCGCGAAGAAAAACGTCTTCCTCGCGCCGTCCAGCCTGGCGATTGCCGCGCTGGCCAAGGTCAAGCAGTGGGAGAGCCCGGGCAACCAGGTGACCTACGCCGAAGACGTGTCCCGCGTCGTTGAATACAACATCCTCGACACCTCCACCGAAGGCGATCTGCTCAACCGTTACGGTGTCAGCTATTACGCCCGCACCGTGCTCGGCGGCTTCTCGCTGCTCGGTAACCGCTCGATCACCGGCAAGTTCATCAGCTACGTCGGTCTTGAAGATGCGATCAGCCGCAAGCTGGTCAAGGCCGGCCAGAAAGCCATGGCCAAGAACCTGACCAAGTCGTTCATGGATCAGGAGGTCAAGCGCATCAACGACTGGCTGCAAACCCTGGTCGCCGACGAAACCATTCCTGGCGGCAGCGTGTACCTGCACCCGGAACTCAACAGCGTCGAGAAGTACAAGAACGGCACCTGGTACGTGGTCATCGACTATGGCCGCTACGCGCCGAACGAACACATGGTTTATCAACTCAACGCCCGCGATGAAATCATCGAGCAGTTCCTGGAGGACGTTCTCTAATGTTTACCAACCGCGTAAGACAGGCCATCGCGGCCACCCTGCAAGGCCTGCCGCTGTCGGCGACCGTGGAGGAATTCACCCCGCCGAAAATCGATTTCGACATGGAAAACATGACGGGCGGGCGCTTCATCGTTGAGGAAATGGCCAAGAGTGCCAAGCCGCTGAACGCCACGCTCAAGCTGCAAGGCACCGGTGCAGAAGTGTTGCTGGCGATGGGTGTGAAGCTGGGCGACGACATCCTGCTGAACGTGCGTGAAGCCGGTCAGGATCAGGACGGCAACACCTGGTTCACCTATCACACCATCGGGGGCAAGCTCAAAACCATGGGTGAAGACGCGATCAAGATGGGCGGCAAAGCCCTGACGACGCTGGACTTCTCCTGCCGCACCTACAACCGCCTGGAAAACGGCATCCCGGTGATCGACATCGACGTGCGCACCCAGAAGTTCGTGCTCAACGGCGTCGACATCCTCGGTGATGCGCGCCGTGCGGTGCTGATGCCGTAACCCCGGTTTACAGGCAATCATAAAACCCTGTGGGAGCGAGCTTGCTCGCGAAGGCGCCAGGTCAGTGGACATCAATGCTGAATGTCAGGCCGCTTTCGCGAGCAAGCTCGCTCCCACATTGGGCCAGTGTGACTGGCCGATGTTTAGCAATACCCCCTCAAGAATCACCAAGGAATTCATACATGTCGTGGATGCCACCCAAGCATGACCTGCTGTCGCCGATCACCGGTGACGACGGCGCGCAGATCGAGCAGATTCAGCTCAAGCCACTGTTCTACGCCGCACAGAAAGAAGCGCTGGAACGCGCCGGCGATGATGAAGACGATCAGTTCTTCGAACTGGCGCTGCTCGCCACCGGCCTGTCGGTCAAGGAGCTCGACCAGCTCAAACGCCCGGACTACGTGAGCATCGCCCAGTACGTGCACGAGATGTCGACCCGTCCGGCGTCGTACTTTCTGGAGCAGGTCGAGGACGCGGAAAAGTCCGACGATCCTGACGAAGTGCAACTGCTGCAACCGCTCGCCGTGACTGGCCGCACCGTGACCTCGTTGTCGCTGGAAATGCCCGCACTGCGCGCCACCAAAGTGATGAAGAAACTTAAAACGGCCAAAGAACGCGCCGAGTTCATCACTGCCCATTGCACCGGTCTGATGATCCCCGATCTGGCCCAACTGAGCGTCCCTGACTGGACCCAATTGCAGGTGCGCATCGACGATTTTTTAAACCAGCCGGCGGCCTACTTTCGGAACGCGACATCGAAGTAATCCTCGATATCGTCCCGCTCATTTACCCGGTAAGTGAGGCGGAGATTCTGGAATGGGACGCCGAAAAGGCGTTGCGCCGCTACGACATAGCGATCACTCGCCTTGGCGTGAAACAGGAGTAGAGCGGCATGGCAGATGATAACTATGCGTTGACGTTCGCTGAGGTCAATCAAGAAACCCGGGCATTGAGCACGGCCAGCAAGACTGCCGCCTTGATGGCTCCGACGATGTCAGCAGGAGCCGCAACACCTGCTTCGAACTTTGACGGCAGTGTTGCCGGGCTAAGCCTGGCGCTGGCCGATGCCACCAGCGAATTGCGAAATCTGACCGCCGAGCAGGTTCAGCTCAGGGATGTGTTGGGGTCGATACACGCTGTGCTGATTTCACAGCGCTCGCTGCAACAGTCTCTCAATGACCGGCCAGCACTAGCGGGCAGCGCGGCCGTGGGAGCTGAGTCGAAACCGTCAGGCGTCAATGGCGCAACGCAACCTTTCAAATACCTGCAGCCAGCGATCAACCTTGATAGCGCGATGGCGCGACTGGGACGGGTTGCAGGCGTTGAGGGCGATCAACGCGATGCGTTGCGGGTGTCGTTGGAGAAAATGGCCGCCGAGCGCAAAGTGGCAGCCGGCGGTACCACGGTGCTGGATCTGGCAGGCGTAATGTATGCCGGTGTCAAGGGTGGAGTTGGCAGCGAACAGAAGAATGAAGCCGCTCGGCAAAAAGACCTCAGTGATTTCACTCGAGACACTGGCATCACGGCCACAGCCTTTGAGATGAAGGCGCCGGATGTTGCGGATCTGCTGATCGGCTGGCGCACCTCAATGGGGCTCGACCGAGCAAAGACCCTCGACCTCGCCGATGCTACCAGTGTGCTGGGAAGCCGACTCAGTGCCTCGGTGGCTGATATTGGTTCGATCCTCAGCAACTATGGCGCTTCGGCAAAAGGTGCCGGGCTGAGTCCCGAACAGACTGCGGCTTTTGCTGCGGCAATGCTCAATGTCAACGTAAACAGGGCTGACGCCGGCGTGGCACTGGAGAGGATCACCACGACGCTGGCGTTGGGCGACAACGCATCAGTTAGTCAGAAAGCGGTGATCGCTCAACTCGACCTCGATCCAAAGTCCCTCGCTGCGCAAATGCAAGGGGATGCCCCCGGCGCGATTCTCAAGGTGCTTGAGGCGCTGAAGACAAAATCCCCCGAGCAGCAAGCCAGCCTGGCGATGACGCTTTTTTCGATCGACCAGCCGGTTGTGAAAATGCTCGAGCGCAGCGCTGATGTGCGAGGTGCATTTGATCTCGTCAAAGATAAACAGCAGTACGCATCTTCGGCGCGAGGCGAGGAGGGCGGGGCAGTCAATCAGGCTGCGCGGGCACTGTCTGATACGTCGCAAACGGGCTGGAACATTTTCACCGCTCAGAAAGATCGTCTCTTTAGCTCCGCTGGCGCTGCTGTGCTGGCTGATTTTGACAGGCTCACCGGGGTGATGGCTTGGGCGACTGATGGTTTGAGCAGCATGGCTGAAGAATCACCGGAGCTCGCGCGTACGTTGATTTTGAGTATTGCCGGTATTAAGGGCGTGCAGGTCGCTGGGTCGATGCTGGCCAAGGGCATTAGAGGAACGACATCCACTATCGACAACCTCAAGTTCGTCGGCACAACTGCCATATCCTGGGGTTCCGCAGCGCTTAACGGTGCGAAGGCTTGGGGGGGCGTTGCGCTGAACAATGCCAAGACTTGGGGTTCCGCTGGGCTTAACAATGCCAAGACTTGGGGTTCCGCTGGGCTTAACAATGCCAAGACTCTGGGATCCGTTGCGCTTGACCGAGCTAAATACCTGACATCCGGTCCAGGCCGAAGTCTGGTCAGTCAAGGTGCCCGTATCGGTCGTGTAGCTGGCCCTCTGAGTATGCCGTTGATGATGCTCGACTCCGGTATGGACGTGGTCAACGGCTTGCTCGATGCCGATGGCAAACAAACAGCTAGAGGAGCGGGCGGCCTGGTGGGTGGGGTTGCTGGAAATTACCTGGGGGCGCGCGTTGGTGCCTTCCTGGGGGCTTTCGCCGGTCCTGCCGGGGCACTTGTCGGTGGAGGGGTTGGCGGAGCAGCTGGCACCTACTATGGCAATCAGTGGGGAAGCGCATTGGGTGAAAAACTCGCGACGCCTGCACCGAACCAACTCGCCCCGCCGGTAGAGGTTGCCAAAGAACTGCCGAGCGCGCAGACGCAAAACCAGCAAGTCACCTTCTCCCCACTGATCCAGGTCACCTGTCCGGCGCCAGATACTGCCGAGCAGATTCGTACGATCATCGGCCAACAACTGAGCGGGCAATTCCACGGGCAGTTCCTGCCGCTGTTGACCAACAATCCGCTCGCCACCCGCCGTGACGCAGCCCTGACCGATGGAGTCGCCTGATGAAACAACAAATGGCTCTAGGCAGTTTCATCTTCGGCCTGTCGCGCAACTTTGCTTACAGCACGCTGGCGCGAAAGTCCGACGGTGGCTGGAGCGACATCCAGATCCTGACCAGCAAACCCAAGTCCAGTCAGACCGGGCAGAAAGCGGAATCGCTGACCATCAGCGGCACATCGATGTATGCCGTGGCCATGGATCGACTTGATGAATTACGCGCACTTCAGGCACAGCGGGTGCCGCTGCCGTTGATTGACGGGATCGGGCGCAACTGGGGTCTGTGGCGGATCAACAGCATCGACGAGAACCAGAGCGAGGTCATCGATGACGGCACCGCGATGGTGATCAAGTGGGTGGTCGGATTAACGGAGTTCAACAATGCGTAAGGTACGAAGCGTGGCCGGTGATTCAGTGAATCTGCTGCTCTACCGCGAAACCGGGCGCAGTGATGACGCCGCCGAAGATGCTCTGTGGACACTCAACCCGACCCTGGCCGAACACGGCCCGATCCTGCCTGCGGGTGTTTGGGTCACGTTGCCGGAACTCGACTCGAAACCGGCCAAGATCAAACCGCTCACGGCCTGGGATTAAGGAGGTTTCATGACACTGGGTTTCACCCCAACGGTAAGACTCTACGGGGCCCATTCGGCCCTGCTCAATCAACGCCTGATCAGTTGGGAACACATCGACGCTGCCGGTTTCGAGTCCGATCAACTGACGTTGACGATTGATCTTGAAGGCCTCGAAGGGCTGCCGGATCTGGGCGGGAAAATCGGCCTTGAGGTCGGTTATCTGGAGTCGGGAATGGTCGACAAGGGCCAGTTCAAAGTGACGCGCCTGACGCCGACGCTGTTCCCGTTCCGCCTGACGCTGGTGGCCACGGCGGCGCCGTTCAGCAAGGATGATGAGACGGGCTTCAAGCAACGCCGCACCGCCAGTCATGGCCCGACCACCTTGGGTGCGCTGTTTCGCAAACTGGTGTCGAGCCATGGCTTTTCACCGCGCGTTGCGCCCGAGGTGGCGATGATCAGAATCGAGCACGTCGACCAGTCCAACGAAACCGACATGAGCTTTCTGACGCGCCTGGCGAAAAAGTACAACGCGGTGACCAAACCCTACAACGACGTGTACGTGCTGGCCCGTCCCGGCCAGACCAAATCGTTGTCGGGCCAGGTGCTGGCGGACGTGACCTTGTCGGTGACCAGCAACAACCGTCCCGGCGATCACGCGTTCGTCAGCGCCACGCTGGAGGAGTCTGCCCGCGAGCAGACCAAGGGTTGCAAGACCTGTTTCTGGGATGGTGCTGCCGGCGTGTTGCGCTGGGTTGAAACGGGGCTTGCGCCGTTCAAGACCCTCCGCCAGAAACAACCCAGCGAAGCCGATGCGATCGCCGTCGGCGAAGGCGAAGTGCGCAAGATGCTCCGGCAAAAATACAAGGTGAAAATCACCTGCCCCGGCAATCCACTGCTGGCCGCCGAAGGCCTTGTGCTGCTCGACGAGACCTGGCCGGACTTCATGCGTGGGCGCTGGTCGATCGAAAAAGTCACCGCCAGCGGCAATCGCGAGAACAGCTATCGCTGCGTGATCGATGCCGCGTGCCTCGACCCGAAAGCCGAAGCCAAAGACTGATCTCACACCCACGAGTCCCCTGTAGGAGTGAGCCTGCTCGCGATAGCGGTGTGTCAGGCACATTGATTGTGAATGTGGCACCGCCATCGCGAGCA